>JAQVOT010000083.1 GCA_028702415.1 Eubacteriales bacterium | reverse complement strand
AACCGGGGGAGATAAAAGCATGTTGAAAGGAGATAATACGAAAATTGCCAGCATTCTTAATAAGAATGGCTTTTCCTATGAAACAATCGATTACAGTAAAAACGAACAGTTGTTATATGAAAAATCCATTGTGGCTTTGAAAAAGCGTAAAGAAGAATTCAGTCGCGAAGGGAACTCGGATCTTTATGAGGGCAAACTAAAAGAGAGTATGATCGGTAAAAGCCTTTATGATAGAAAGCTTGCCAGCAGATTTCTTTATATTATTAAATAATTGCCTTTCCGCTTATGGGGCACTGTATTATTTTCAAAAAAGCATTCACCCTACATATATCCTTAGAGGACTTGTAATATAAGAAACAATTGACAACATGGAAATAAATGGTAGAATTATGCTGAGGGGTTGTTGAGGAAATCGGTTACTTCCCGAGAAAGGGGTGATACAATTGGAAAAAGCTAAAGAAAGTAAAAACGATAGCAGCAAAAAAAACATAATGTCAACTATCATTTTTACCACAGCGCTTGTTGCTTTTGAGGCGACCTTATTCGCACTTGTAAACATCTGCGGCAGTATCAAATATATTTTTGAAGACACATCATTCACGATACACAGTTCGTTCTGGAAAGATAGAACTGTCTCTTATTCAGATATTGAAGCGGTTGAGTTAAGACATAAGCTTAAAAAGGGAATAAGAATTAACGGTTTTGGTTCAGCCAAGCTGAGCCTTGGTCTTTTCCGCAATAAAGAGTTCGGCAATTATCAAAGGTATTCTTACACAAAGAACGACACACAGGTAGTGCTTAGGCTGAAGAATAATAAGATACTGGTAATCGGCGGCGAAGACAAAGCAACTTCGGAGCATATTTATGACGTAATACGGATGCGAAAAGGAAGGCGTTAAGCATGAATATTCTGATTGTATATTTCTCTTTGGAAGGAAATACAGATTATGCCGCAGGTAAGATAGCTGAAGCAGTGGGTGGCGACACATTGCGCCTGTTCACGAAAAAAGCATATATCGATCAGGGCTTCTCCAGATTTGTATGGGGCGGGAAAAGTGCGGTGATGGCAGAAAAACCGGAGCTCGAGCCGTATGATGTAGACCTTGGAGCATATGAAATGATAGTTTTGGGATTTCCGGTATGGGCCTTTACCTTCGCGCCGCCACTTCGTACATTCATTGAAGAGAACAGGAACATTCTTAACAAAAAGCCTCTTGCAGCCTTTGCATGCCAGAGCGGCATGGGTGCCGAGAGGTCATTTGCTGAACTGAAGAAGTGCATAGGAATTGCTGACTTCGTGGCAGAAGCTGTATTTATAGATCCGAAGGCAAAACAGAAAGAAGATACCGATAAGAAAATAGAAACATTCAGCCTCATACTCAAGACTTTGGTATGACAGGATGTTGGAAACTTTCAAAATCAATTATTCGGATCAATTTCAGCCCCGCTTGTTGAAGTAGATGAACATCGCATAATATAGAAGGCATGAGAAGCAGGCCCCATAACAGAGTATCTGGCAGACCAGCTGATTATCAAAAGCAAAGGCGGCTACAATGCCAACTGCAATTTCTGCATATGCCGTGATAAATAGTGCGAATTTACCTGCACGACCGGCGATTATGGCTGTTCGTTCATCGGTGAAGTTTGCCTCATAATCGGCGGCCTTGTCTGGGTCTTTAAGGAGCCGGTTCATCTTAATAATTCTTACAAAACCCATCACAAACAACGCGGCTCCCAATCCGGAAAGCAAGCCGCTCTGGAACGACTTTGCTTCAAGAAAAACTGCCAGAAGTATTACTATCGCACCGGTTATCATAATCAATAAACCTGTTCTTTTCTGTCTCTCAATCATTGCTTTTCTCCTCACCAAAAATAAATATTTCCTCTATTGTGGAATTAAAGACCTCTGCGATTGCATGGGCAAGCAGAATAGACGGATTATATTTTCCTTTTTCCAAAGAAATAATTGTCTGCCTGGACACTCCCAGCATTCTGGCAAATTCCTGCTGGGTTATTCCTCTTTCCTTTCTGCACTCTTCGATTCGATTTTTCATTTATGCCTCCAAAATGTAAAGTAAACTTTACATTCGCATTGTACCACTCCCATAAAAAAGCGTCAAGATAAAATTCAACTCTTCTTTTTGTTAAGTTTATCAGTCTGGGTATGTTTGTATTAAAACAGTGAATATGTTATATTTAGACAGGATTTTATAGTCGAGTATTTCTTCTTATAGAAAAAGTCGTCGGATAGAAAAAAGGAGTGTTTCAAATGAAAATAACTTACAATGAAAATCGTGAAATCGTAGAAGCCATCAGAAAAGGACTTCAGAAGAAAGAAGGTTATTGCCCGTGCAGGCTGGAGAAGACAGAAGACAACATGTGCATGTGCAAGGAATTCAGAGATCAGGTTGCCGACCCGGAATTTGAAGGATACTGCCACTGTAGGCTATATCACAAGGAGAAGTAGAATCCGCTTCTCCTTGGATAAGGCAACGCATAATCTCTTTTTATTATTTTATTAAATAATAAACAACAAACTCAGATAAAGTAAATAGGGTCCTGCTTCCCCAGAAGGTCGCTGAGTCTTCTGCTGTAGAAAAAATCGTGAACAGTCTGATGGTATTCCTTCCAGAGTGGCAGGGTTTCGCAGTTTGCAGCTCTTGGGCAGGGTTTCGCGCCGTGTTCTAGGCATGCAACCGGGGCAAGGGACCCTTCCAAAAGTTCAATAATCTCTCCAACAGTGTATTCTTCGGGTTTTCGAAGAAGGCTGTAACCTCCGCCTTTTCCGCTGGCGCCCTGAACAAAGCCTCCCCTAACCAGTTCCTTCACAATAACCTCCAGATATTTCTTTGATATATCCTGTCTGTCGGCAATGTCCTTAAGAGGAACATTTCCTTGCCCTATATGCTGCGCCAGATCAACCATGACGCGAAGAGCATATCTTCCTTTTGTAGATATCATCCATCTTAACCTCTCTGCTTTCTCTTTAACTCACTACATTGTAATACATATCATAAAGCAAAATCAACAAAAGCCTATTTAAAGCATAGGTAATTAAAATGATACGTTATTACCTATTGACATAGTAGGTAAATAGTATTAATATACAACTATTCCAACCGGTCGGAATATAACTTGAAAAATAAAATTTATAAGAGAAGTGAGGAGATTTAAAAAATGAAAGACTACAGATTTGAAACGCTACAGTTGCATGTAGGGCAGGAGACGGCAGATTCCGCAACAGATGCCAGGGCAGTTCCGATCTATGCAACAACAGCTTACGTATTTCACAACAGCCAGCATGCTGCAGGCCGGTTCGGTCTTGCGGATGCCGGCAATATCTACGGAAGGCTGACAAACTCAACTCAGGACGTTCTTGAAGAAAGAGTTGCAGCACTGGAGGGAGGCAGTGCTGCTCTGGCAGTAGCCTCGGGAGCTGCAGCAATAAGTTATGTTATTGAGGCACTGGCAGCAAACGGCGGTCACATCGTTGCACAGAAGACCATCTATGGTGGTACATATAATCTGCTGGAGCACACGCTCGTTCAATATGGAATTACAACCAGCTTTGCGGATGCTCACAATCTGAAGGAGCTGGAAGAAGCTATCCAGGAAAATACGAGAGCTGTTTTCCTGGAAACTCTGGGAAATCCAAACAGCGATATTCCGGATATTGATGCAATAGCAGAAATTGCACACAGACATGGCTTGCCACTGGTGGTAGACAACACCTTCGGAACACCGTACCTGATAAGACCCATTGAACACGGAGCAGATATCGTCGTTCATTCTGCAACAAAGTTTCTGGGAGGACATGGAACAACCCTTGGAGGAATCATCGTTGAAGCGGGCGGGTTTGACTGGGAAGCCAGCGGTAGGTTCGGCAATATTGCGGATCCGAATCCAAGCTATCACGGGGTGTCATTCTATCATGCAGTCCCCGGAGCTTCACTTGTAACATATATCAGAGCTATCCTTCTGAGAGATACGGGAGCAACCTTATCACCCTTCGCGGCATTCTTGCTTTTGCAGGGTGTTGAAACACTGTCTCTGAGAGTTGAAAGACATGTAGAGAATACTAAGAAAGTAGTTGAATATCTGTCAGCTCATCCCCAGGTGGCAAAGATTAATCATCCTTCGCTACCGGAACACCCCGATCATGCACTCTATGAGAAATACTTTCCCAATGGCGGAGCATCCATATTCACATTTGATATTAAAGGCGGCAGAGAGGAAGCATGGAAGTTTATTGACGGACTGGAGATTTTTTCGCTTCTGGCCAACGTGGCAGATGTAAAGAGTCTTGTGATTCATCCGGCATCAACCACACATTCACAGCTTACGGATCATGAACTTGCAGACCAAGGAATCAGCCAGAGTACAATCAGACTCTCAATCGGGACAGAGCATATAGACGACATTATTGCTGATCTGGGCAAAGGTTTTGCGGCGAACAGATAATGAATATAAAAGGAAAAACTGTAAACACAGGAACAAAAAATAAACGGAGGTAAAAAAAATGTCAAAAATATATAAAGGAACACTGGAACTTATCGGAAACACACCACTGGTGGAAGTGACAAATATTGAAAGGGATCTTGGACTGGAGGCAAGAGTGCTGGTTAAACTTGAGTACCTGAATCCGGCAGGCAGCGTAAAGGATAGAATCGCAAAGGCCATGATCGAAGACGCAGAGTCAGAAGGAAAGCTGAGGGAAGGCTCCGTCATCATTGAGCCAACTTCCGGAAATACAGGAATAGGACTGGCAGCAATTGCAGCAGCCAAGGGCTACAGAGTGATTCTGACAATGCCGGAGACAATGAGTGTAGAGAGAAGAAATATTCTGAAAGCTTACGGTGCAGAAATCGTTTTAACTGAAGGGGCAAAAGGCATGAAAGGGGCGATTGCAAAAGCAGAGGAACTGGCACAGGAAATCCCGGGAGGATTCATTCCGGGACAGTTTGTAAACCCGTCCAATCCCAAGATACACAGAGAAACTACAGGCCCTGAAATCTGGAATGATACCGACGGGGACGTAGATATCTTCATTGCAGGAGTTGGTACAGGAGGGACGGTTACAGGAACCGGAGAATACCTGAAGTCACAGAAGGAAGATGTGAAGATCGTGGCACTGGAGCCGGATGATTCACCGGTACTGTCAGAGGGCAAGGCGGGAGTTCACAAGATTCAGGGAATTGGTGCAGGTTTTGTTCCGGAGGTCCTGAACACCGCCATCTATGATGAAATCTTTCGTGCAACAAATGAGGATGCATTCGAAGCAGCCAGATATCTGGCAGTCAAGGAAGGCATTTCCGTTGGGATCTCTTCCGGAGCAGCACTTCATGCAGCCATAGAATTGGCAGCAAAACCAGAGAACAAAGGTAAGACAATCGTAGCCCTTCTCCCGGACAGCGGCGACAGATACTACTCTACACCCGTCTTTACCGGGTGATAATTTGACTTGACATTTTTCAAATAAAAGGTTATACTCCCTAACAGTTAGACGAGCTAACTATTAGTTAATCAAACTATGTAAAGGAAG
>JAQVOT010000082.1 GCA_028702415.1 Eubacteriales bacterium | reverse complement strand
ACAAATGAAAAAGTTTTACCCAATCCATATTCTCTTCCGTCATTATTTCTTGAATATACTCCGAGTCCTTTTTAATATCCTTTACATAATTATTCATTAGATTATTTAACAACGAAGGTGCAGGCGTAGTATATTTCGCCTGAAATAAATCTCCAATATATACCTGTATATCCCTATATTCTCCAGCACTTTCTTGTCCCAATATAACGAAAGAATGTATTTTTTTTATAAATTCTTCTGATATAATAACATTCTCTTTAACCGCTTTGTATAGATAATCAAATGCTTTTTTATAACCAATTATTTCATTATGTTCAGTTATTGAATGTGCGCTGTTTGTAACACCATCCTTTAATAAAAGCATTGTTTCGTCATAAGTAAAAGTATTTCCTTCTATAGCAGTACTATTATGACAAGTACTGATAGAAAAATCTTCTATAAAGCGATTAACACGCTGCTGCGAAATAGGTCGCATTAAACGCATTTTATTAAAATATGAATCAATTTTTTGATAGATATTTTTATATTTTTCTTTCATAATTCTACCTAATTAATTTTAATTTAATTGTACAATAATATATTGAACTTGTCAAATGATAAATTTGATATCATTACTTAGAAATGCTTCCTGTGTTCAAGATAAGTCCTAAGTAATACAATAGTAGATCAATAATCTGATAGCCACATCACCTAATAAAACAAATTAAAAATCCTATAATAAGTAATTATGTATTCAACTTGTTATAAGTTTTTACAAATACTTTTATCTATGAAAATGGCAGAAGATTTTCTTCTGGGTTTTGTCCCACAAATTTTTGAGAATTTTTTTACTTTATCTTGTTTTAATTTGTTCTTACTTGTGATACTTAATCTTTGCATATACAATATCTTGTGCTTTTTACGTATATTTAAGCTTATCTACGTATACAAAATATCGACTGTAAATCTGTTGTCTTCGACTTCGATGGTTCGAATCCATCTCTCTCCACCAAACAGCAAAAAACCACAACATGTTGTGGTTTTTTGCTGTATTTAGGGGTATATATTGATATTGAACGATATCATTACTTAATATAAATTTTATTAAAAAGAGAGAAAAAAGCTGAATTCTCTCTTTTTTTCTCTCTTTTTTCTCTCATTTTTTCTCTCATTTGTTGTTACTGTCAAACATATTTCCCTACTTTATGCTAAACAATTTTCCCTACTTTTGGGGGAGAAAAAAATGTTATTGTAACTTTGTTCTTTATCCCTTTGTTTAGAATCAAACGAAGGGAGTTTTCTTTATGTAAACAGATCAGAGCGGTGAGTAAGGCGGTAGCTTTCTCCTGAGAGCGGAATTACCTGGCATCGGAAGGTTAATCTGTCCAGCATTGCCGTTGCTAATATGGTATCACCAAAGATGTCAGCCCAGCCTTCAAAGCCTTTGTTAGAAGTAATGACGACTGAGGCTTTATCGTGAAGCTTTGTTAAAAGCTGAAAGAACAGATTGGCTTCGTTTCTTGTAACGGGCAAATAGCCTAACTCATCGACAACAACCAAATCACAGGTATAGATGTATTTTAACCGCACACTGCTGTTTCTGGAAATTTCCGCTGTCTTAAGTATATGTATTAATCTGTCCATAGACGTGAAAAATACTTTGTAACCTGCATCAAGCGCCAAACTGCATAAGGCTAAAGATATATGGGTTTTGCCTACACCTGGCGGACCTAAAAAGATAAGGTTATGAAGCGATTCTATCCATGTTAGCTCTCCTAACTGAGCAAGCTGCCTGCTGGTAATACTGGTTTGGAAAGCAGTGTCAAACGATTCCAAGGTCTTAATTGCAGGTAAAGATGCCTGCTTTACCCTGCGTTCTTTTGAGCGTTGTTCCCTAAGTGCCATTTCAGCCTGCAATAATTCAAGCAGAAATTGTTGGTTGGTCTTTTCTAAACCGTTTGTTAAAATACTTTCAAGATTACTGCTCAGGTTACTGAGGGAAAGAGTCTTGGCAAGTTGTTTTATGGTGATGACGGAATTCATTTGTCACCTCCGTAAATGCCTGCGTAACAATCTAAATCTCTGGTCTGTATCTTTACAACACTGTACTGCAACGGGAGCTGCTGCTTAGAGCCTATGGCTTTAGGCTGTTCTGCTTTAAAGAACAATAATGTATCCCTGAATTCTGTAGCGTTGTAAATTTCTTTTGACACGCAATAATTAAGTGCTGTCCGGATTTCAGAATCATTGTATTCAATACAAACTTTTTTCAGTAATCCCAGTTGGTCTCTTGCATATCTGGGGAAAGCCAATGCAATTTTATCCAGATAAGTCCTTGCTATAATGTTGCTGCCAAGCAGTTTAAATACCTGTTCAGTCAATATGTTTAGTTTGGTATTTGTTTCCCGTTCCGAATGGTTTATGGTAATGAGCTTGCCGCGTTCCCTGCAAATATTATGCTTAACCAGAAGCTCTCCGTCCAAAGCTGAGATTAACAGGCTTTCTTCTTTTTCTACTGCCAGTACATATTTATTCGGGGCATATGTTCCTTTAGGCACAGCATAACGGTTGGATCGGTAACTGATGACATTGTCTTTACGTACAAGATATGAAGAAGGCTTTAAATATTGCTGTTCCAGGCTGGGTACAGCCATTAAATGCTTTTGTTCCTCTATAAATACGACTTTAGGCACCAGCATTGTAGTGTTATGAATAAGTCCGTTACCTGTTCTGTCCAGCCAGTCCAGTGCTTCGGAATTAAGATTGTCTATGGTAGTAAATTTACGGTGTTTAAGAAAATTGTATTTTACGTATTTTACTACTGCTTCAATCTTACCTTTGCTTTCGGGATCATAGCCGCGGCAAAGAAAAACGGAAAATCCGCAGTAGTTTTTGTATGCAAGGAACTTATCTGCAAGCATAATATTGCCGAAATTTTCGCTTACTGTCATTACTCTGTCCTGGTCATAAGCTATTTCTTTTGTTCTGCCGCCAAAGAAGCGGAAAGCAAGGTCATGTGCGCGAATAAAGCCTTCTGCAGTAAACGGAGTTGTACTAAAAGTTGCAAACTTGTATCTGCTGTTACTCATTGACATACAAAATGCATAAACTTTAATCCGCCTGCCATATATATCCACAAGCCATTCCTGACCCATATCCACCTGAGCCTGGTAGCCTAAGGGTGAATCTGCAACTGCCTGGAATTGACGAAGGCTTATTGTCTTAGGGATTCCTTCACTCTCACGCAGTCTGGAGATATGTAATCTTACACTTGCATAAGAAGGCTGAAAATCTGTGTGTCAACGGCAATGATAAAATGATATAAAATGGCGGGATAAAAATGTCATAAAAGGGTCGTAAAAAATCCGAAAAAATGGTACACTTTTCTTAAAAAAGAGTTAAGGAGAAGTGGCCGAAAATGCAAGGAGGTACGACCTGGATGAAAATCAGGAATGACAGAATCAAAGGATTGAGCTATGCGGAAATCGGGAGAAAGTACAGCATAGACCAGCGGACGGCAAAGCGCTATGCGGAGAGCCTCGAACCGCCGAATTACAAACTCAAGCAGCCGAAGCCTTCGCTTATGGATCCCTTCAAGCAGCAGGTTAACCTGCTGCTTGAAGAAGCCCCTTACAGTGCAGTTAGGATTTTGGAGAAGATAAGCGAACAAGGCTTTAAGGGCAGTTATACCATTGTTAAGCAGTATGTCAGAAGCGTTAAGCATGAACTTGAAAACAAAGCAACTGTAAGGTTTGAAACTCTTCCCGGCGTGCAGGGACAAGTGGATTGGGGGTTCTTTGAAAACTACATTGTGGAAATTAAAGGACAGCAGAAGAAATTGTATTGTTTTCTCATGATACTCGGCTATTCAAGGATGCGATACATAGAGTTTGTAACCGACATGAGCACGACAACACTGATCCGCTGCCACATCAACGCGTTCAGGTATTTCGGCGGATACCCGGAAGAAATTCTTTACGACAACATGAAGCAGGTTGTCGTAAAGAGGCTGCTGCGCCAGTCAGACAGCGAAATGAATAAGCAGTTTGAGGACTTCGCGGGCTTTTGCGGCTTTATCCCCGTGCTCTGCCGTCCCTACAGGGGACAGACAAAAGGTAAGGTTGAACGCACTGTAAGGTTTGTCCGGGATAATTTCATGACGGGCATAGCATTTGAGTCTTTGAATGATTTGAACGCGCAGGCGTACGCATGGTGCGGAAAGGTGAATTCAAAGCCGCATTCCACAACGGGTGAAATACCGTTTGACAGGCTGAAAAAAGAAAACCTCAGCCCGCTTACCCGTGAGTATATCATTGACCGGGTAAAGACAAGAAAGGTCTCCAAAGACTGCATGCTTGCCTATGAGGGCAATTACTATTCCGTGCCCGCAAAATACGCGCTGAAAGATGTCATCGCCGTTAAAATGAACAATTCTTTGGCGGTGTATTGCGACAAGAACCTTGTAGCCATGCATACGCTTTCCCTTGAAAAGAATCGCATGGTACTGGAACCGGCACACTATGCTTCCCTCACAGGCGGGCATGGCTTTGAAAAATCTAATGTTATCTTCTCATCAAAGCCGTGCTTTTCAGAGCCGGTGCAAAGCCATGACCTTTTAAGCTATGACGAGGTGATGTAATGGACGGCTTAGCTTACGAAAGGATTAAGGCAAACCTGCTTTCACTGAACATGAAGCATACCTTTGAGACGATAGACAACTATCTTGAACACGCTATACACGATAAATCCAACGTTGTGGAGATACTTGATCATATCCTAACTGAAGAGGCTGGTTACAAGCGCCAACGCGCCGTGGATAACCAGATACAGATGTCAGGATTTCCTTTCCGCAAAACGCTGGACATGTTCGATTTCTCCTTCCAGCCCAGCATAGACAAGGCACAGATTGAAGAGCTTGCGACTATGAGGTTCGTGGAGAACAGGGAGAACGCGATATTTCTCGGTCCGCCGGGAGTGGGCAAGACGCACCTTGCCGTGGCTCTCGGCATGATAGCCGCCAAAAACAGGTATTCAACCTATTATATAAACTGCCATAATCTGATTGCCATTCTTAATAAAGCCCATTTTGAAAACAGGCTGGCAGAGCGACTGCGGGTGATTGCCAAATACAAAGTACTTGTCATTGATGAGATTGGCTACCTGCCTATGGATATTCAGGGTGCAAACCTGTTCTTCCAGCTGATTTCAAAACGCTACGAAAAGTCCTCGACTATATTGACTTCCAACAAGCCCTTCTCAGCATGGAACGATGTCTTTTCGGATGTAACAATAGCTTCGGCGATACTTGACAGGGTGCTGCATCACTGCAATGTCGTCAATATTAAGGGCGACAGCTACAGGCTTAAAGAGCGTAAGGAGATGATGAAAACCAAACAACATTTCGACAACTCTCTATTCAAACAACCATGACCTCTTTATGACATTTTCTGACCGCCACTTTATGACATTATTAAAAAACCCTTGACACACCAAAGCCCTTTCTGTTAAAACGATAGCAAAACTCGTCCAAATATAACTGCAAATATTTTCCTACTCCGTGGAATGTACCGTTTATATAGGCTTTCACATTGCCAATCATCATATGCAATTTGA
>JAQVOT010000081.1 GCA_028702415.1 Eubacteriales bacterium | reverse complement strand
TTTGACTACACAAAGAGAATCGTTAGTCCGGAAAAGAAAGATGATGATCCTATAATACTAAACTTTTCAGTGCTAAAGGATTACTATGCCTGTCCGCACAGATTCAAGATATCGTTTTTATATGGATTTATGGAGCCGCTGTTCCACTTGCTGGGTTATGGGCGGTCATTACACAATATCGTCATGGACATGCATAAAAGGTGGATAGACGGAGAGATAATACAGCCAGAACAAATAAACGGACTTATAGATAGGCATTTTCATCAGCCGTATGCAGGAGAAAAAGACACAATAAACATGAGAAAAAGCGCAGGTCGAGCAATCAGTGAATACTTTGATCTTTTTAAAGGTGAAGCAAAAGACATTATTATGTCGGAACAGGAGATCGAGATTGACCTTGGAAACGGTGTGCGCGTGAACGGCCGAATGGACTTAGTGAAGAAAAAGGAAACAAGCGGGGAAGAAAAAACTTATGTGGTTGACTTTAAAACACAAACTAAGCCAATAGCAGATGACGTGTCGGAAAAACAGCTGAAGATATATGCTATAGGCTATGAGAACCTGACCGGGAAAAATGTCGATTTTATAGAAATATATAATATTGATGAAAACAAGGTAATGGACAGGCAGCATGTTGACAAAGCTGATCTTGAAAGCGTAAAAAAAGGTATCATAGATGCAGCGAGCAATATTAAGAAGAATATGTTTGAAAAGAAAATGAGCAAAGATAATTGTAAAGACTGCTACAAATGCAATCTTTGTCTTGATGCAAAGAAAAAGTCCGAGTACGGAATAAAACCAAATAAATGAGAAAAGTGGAGGTGACAAAATGACCCCGAATCAAGAGAAGTTTGTAAAAGTACTAGAAGAGATGTTCCAGATGGACCAGTCTGATCTGGACTTTGGCATGTACAGGATAATGAACCAGAAGAACAAGGAAATAAGGGAATTCATAGAAAAGGATCTTATAACGCAGGTAAAAGCTGAACTGGATGTTCTGCAGAGCACTGAAGCCGGGGAAAAGAAGAAAGAGCTGGAAGTACTTATAAAGACATTAAAAGAGGCAATGGTAACCGATATAGACAGCAATCCTAAAGTAATAGCATTAAAGGAAGCAATAGCCGGTTATGGGAACATAGACGAGATGGAAAATGAAGTGTTCTCGCATCTGACAACTTTTTTCAGCCGTTACTACGACAACGGTGACTTTATGAGCATGCGCAGATACAAGAAAGACACCTATGCCATTCCCTATGAGGGGGAAGAGGTGAAGCTGCACTGGGCAAATGCGGACCAGTACTACATAAAGACGAGTGAATACCTGAAGGACTATGCTTTCATTGTAGGTGGCAAGAAAATACACTTTAAGCTGGTAGATGCTACACAAGAAAAGGACAATAATAAGGCGGAATCGGGTAAGGAAAGGCGGTTTAAGCTGTATGAAGAGGAGCCAATACGCATAGCAGACAATGAACTGTTCATACAGTTTGAATACCTGGCGGACAAAGAAAAGCAAGACAATCTCAACAAGAAGACAGTGGAAGTGCTGTGTTCTGAAATGACAAGGCGATTAAAAGACTTTCCTGAGATATTTGTTTTATCGCCCACTGAAAAGAATCCAAAGCGGACGCTGCTCGAGAAACACCTGGGAGACTATACGGCGCGATTTAACTTCGATTACTTCATTCACAAGGACCTGGGAGGCTTTTTAAGCAGGGAACTGGATTTCTACGTAAAGAACGAAGTGCTTTTTGTGGACGATCTGGACGCGCAGGATGAAAAGAAGCTAAGAATAGCCGTGGCAAAAGTGAAAGCAATGAAGCACATAGCGCAAAAGATCATTGCATTTCTTGCACAACTCGAAGAATTTCAGAAAAAGATGTGGCTAAAGAAGAAGTTTGTGGTGGAATGTGGGTACTGCATCACATTGGATCGTGTGCCTGAAGAACTATATCCGGAAATAGCCAAGAACGATGCGCAAAGGGAAGAATGGATTAGATTGTTTGCCATAGATGAAATTGAAAAAAGCACTGTAAATCCCGGGTATTCAAAACCGCTTACCGTGGGATTTTTGAAGGCGAATCCATATCTGGTGTTGGATACCAAGCATTTTGATGAAAAGTTCAAAGAAAAGCTGCTTGATGGCATTGAAAAAATAGATGAGTCTTGCGATGGGGCAATTATCAATTCGGAGAACTTTCAGGCACTCAATCTGCTATTACATAAATATCAAGAGCAAGTTAAAAGTATTTATATTGATCCTCCGTACAATGCAAAATCATCGGAAATAATATACAAAAACAGTTATAAAGATTCTTCATGGCTTTCTTTGTGTAATGACAGACTTTTGCAGTCTAGGATATTATTATCAAGCGATGGCATTATTACAACAGCAATTGATGATTATGAAGCAAGTAAGCTTTGGGAATTATTGATTCAGATATTTAGATTCGAAAATCACTTAGGGACAATAGCAGTAAGGAATAATCCTAAAGGTCGCATGACTGAACGCAAAGCATCTTTAGTGCATGAATATCTAATGTTCTTTGGAAAGACGGAGGATTCATATATTAAAAAGCTTCCTGTGTTGCCGGAAGATAAAACACACGCTTACAAAAAAGATGTTGATGGCACATGGTACTTGACTGTGAACTTGCGAAAACAAGGCGTAGACAGTGAGGCTGAAAGAAGCGATGGATCCTTGATGGATAGATATTTCCCGATATATTTCGATCCAAAAACAAAAAGGATAAGTGTGACTGAAAAGCTTGCAATTGAAATCCTGCCCATTGATGACTCTAACCAAAAGAGAATATGGAGAAGAGGAAAATCAGATATTGAGCCTATGGCAAAGACTGGTGATTTGTGGGTGCAGGAAGTAAGAGGTGCCTATCAGATATATTTTAAATTTCGCGGAGGATTGGATGGAAAAATGGTTCAAAGTATTTGGGTAGATGCAAAATATTCGGCTAGCGACCATGGGACACGAATACTTGATAATGTTTTGGGAAAAAGGGAAGTGTTTTCTTATCCAAAATCGCCATATGCTGTTTCAGATTCTTTACTTGCGATGTCAGATGCTCCTGAAGGTTTAGTGATTGATTACTTTGCTGGTTCAGGAACAACTGCCCATGCGGTTATTAATCTCAATCGTGAAGATAATGGCAAACGTAAATATGCTCTTGTTGAGATGGGCAATTATTTTGATTTAGTTCTTAAACCCCGCATCCAAAAGGTGGTTTATTCCAAAGACTGGAAAGACGGCAAGCCGGTATCGCGAGAGGGCATAAGCCATATGTTCAAGTACATGAAGTTAGAAAGCTATGATGAAACGCTGGATAATTTGATTTTGAAGGACAAGACAGAGTCACAACAGATGATGCTTACAAAGAGCAAAGATGCAAAAGAAGAGTACATGCTTGGTTATTGGCTTGATCTTGAGACAAGCGATAGCCCAAGTTTATTAAATGTAGATGCATTTGAAAATCCATTTGAATACAAGCTAAAAGTGAGGAAGAACAATGAGCTTGTTGAACAAAAAGTGGATCTTCCGGAAACATTCAATTACTTAATAGGTCTATATGTGGATACTATGAAAACTATAGATGGCTATCTTGTAATATCTGGCAAAACGAGAACGGGAGAGAAAAGTCTGGTTATATGGAGAAACTGCAAAGAAAAATCAAATGTGCAGCTCAATGAATTCTTCAAAAAACAAGGATATGGGGCCATGGGCTACGAAACCATATATGTGAACGGGGATAGTAATATTGAGAACCTTAAATCGCCGGAACAGAGATGGCAGGTTGTGCTAACTGAAGCTGAATTCAAGAAACGCATGTTTGATGTGAAGGACGTATAAGACAACGTGGCTAAGCTATCTGATCGCCTAATCCTATTTAAGTACATGTTGAGCCTCTTTGGAGAAACTTCCATCGAGACGCTTTGCAACGGCATGAAGGATGAAAAGTGGGAAGGCCTCGATGAGAACAACATCACAAAATTCTTCTACTTCATAACAGGGAAGTATGCCGGGCTTTTTTCATTCCCAGCGGCTAAGTTGCAGCTGTATGACAACAACATAGTCAGCCATACGCTTAAGATGCAGAAGAAAAGGGATAGGTTTAGATGGAAATACTTTCAGTACATGGCGTTGTTATTCACAGAAATCTACCTGGACAAGTACTTTTCTGATCCAGAGAAGCTTAAAAATGACCTAAACAAATATCTTGAGCAATTTATGCGAGATAACAAAATCGAAGACGAAGAAATTAAACCGTACACACTTGAAGACCTTAACAAGATAGCCATTTGGCAAGCAACCGGATCAGGTAAGACGCTGCTTATGCATGTAAACATAATGCAGTATCGCTACTATCTGAATAAATACGGGAAGGAAAAGGGGCTGAACCGGACACTGCTTCTCACACCGAATGAAGGGCTTTCAACGCAGCACAAGAAGGAATTTGAATTGTCCGGAATGAACGCGGATCTGTTCAGCAAGGACAGCTCATCATTGTTCGCAAGCAATGATATCGAGATCATTGACATTCATAAGCTCGAGGACGTTGAAGGCGGAAAAACGGTTAGCGTGGACAGCTTTGAGAATAATAACTTTGTTCTTGTTGATGAGGGCCATAGGGGGGCCACCGGTGAGGACTGGATGGAAAAACGAAAGAAACTCTGCGAAAAGGGATTTAGCATTGAATATTCAGCCACATTCGGACAGGCCATCACTGCTTCAAATGAAGACATGTTCCAGGAATACGCAAAGTGTATCCTTTTTGATTATTCATATAAGTACTTCTATGAAGACGGTTATGGAAAGGAGTATGCCATCCTTAACCTGCCTAATGCTGATGATGCCGATCATAAACGCCTATATATGACCGCATGCCTACTCACGTTCTATCAACAGCTCAAACTCTATAACGACAATAAGGCACAATTAACTCCGTATTATATTGAGGAGCCGCTTTTAGTGTTTGTAGGTAGCAAGGTGAACGCTGTAAGAACCGAACGAGGCGCGCAAATATCTGATGTTGTTGACATATTGTTATTCCTGTCGGCGTTTGTTTCAAACAAATCCGTGTCCGTGGAAGACATAAGAAGCATAATCAACAGGGGAGGCATACTCCTTGATGCAGGCAGGAACGACCTTTTTGCGAACAAGTTCGATTATCTGTCCGGACTTGGTATGAGGCCAGAAAAGCTTTATGAAGAGATAAGAAAAGATCTGTTTAACTGCACACAGTCCGGAGCAACACTGCATCTTGATAATCTGAAAGGGGTCCAGGGAGAAATTGGCGTGCGAGTCGGTGATAACGACTACTTTGGTGTAATAAATGTGGGGGATGACTCAAAATTGCTCGGCCTGTGCGAGGACAACGGTTTTTCTGTGTTTTCGAAGGACTTTTCTTCTTCTCTGTTTCGGGACATTGAATCGCCAACATCTAAGATAAAGGTTCTCATAGGTTCAAAGAAGTTTACCGAGGGATGGAACAGCTGGCGTGTCAGCACCATGGGCCTCATGAATGTGGGCCGGTCGGAGGGGTCCGAGATCATTCAGCTGTTTGGTCGTGGGGTTCGTCTTCGCGGCCATGACGGCTGTTTGAAGAGGTCTGCATTCGTTGATG
>JAQVOT010000080.1 GCA_028702415.1 Eubacteriales bacterium | reverse complement strand
GTTCAAGACCCGCCCTTCTTATCTCTTTCATGATTTTCTTTTCGCTGCCTTCGGAGATATCTTCTGCCAGTATCATGAGTTTCACTTTCCCGCGAACAATATTAAAGGTGCAGGTGTTTACTCCGGATACCAGGTTCCCGGATTTCTTCGCAAAACCCATAAGGCTCAGAACCTTATTCTTCATATGATTTCAGCTCCCTAAAAATCCTGTCCATCTCATCCTTGCTGATCTCCGCACCAAGGCTTCTGGCGATGGCATTTTTCTTCTTTGCTTTTTCCATACATTCGCCGTTTCTGCAAAGATATACCCCTCTGCCTTTTGCCTTGCCTGTTGGGTCAACAGTTAATTTACCATCATACCAGGCAACTCTGATGATCTTATTCTTATCCTTTGATTCCATGCATCCTATACATCGACGCATGGGGGTCTTTTTATTCTTCATGCTCTTCATGCTCATAGTACTCTTCATCATCATACTCTTCCTCTTCTCCGAAGTACTGAGTATGACTCTTGATATCTATTTTCCAGCCGCAAAGTCTGGCGGCGAGTCTCACATTCTGACCTTCCTTGCCTATCGCCAGCGAAAGCTGGTAATCAGGAACAATTACCGTAGCAGAACGTTCTTCCTCATCGATCATTACTTCTTCAACCTTGGCAGGGCTTAATACATTGCTTATAAGAACTGCAGGGTCTTCATCCCATGTTGTTATGTCGATTTTCTCACCCCAGAGTTCATCAACAATATTCCTCACTCTGCTGCCGTTCTGACCAACACATGCACCAATCGGATCGATATCCTCATCCTCTGCATAAACCGCAATTTTTGTTCTGGAACCCGCCTCTCTGGCAATGCTCTTTATTACAACATCTCCATCTTCTATTTCGGGTACCTCAAGCTCGAAGAGTCTTTCGATAAATCCCGGATGAGTCCTTGAAAGAAAAATCTGTGGTCCCTTGGCACTCTTTCTTACATCCATTATGTAGGCCTTGATTCTGTCATTAACCTTATATCTCTCTCCTGCCGCTCTTTCCCCTGCAACAAGAATTCCTTCTGTATTTCCAATGCTTACAAAGATCGTATCATTGCTGATTCTCTGAACGATTCCTGTAACCAGGTCCCCCTGTCTTGAAATGTAGTTATCAAATACCATTCCTCTTTCGGCTTCTCTTAGTCTCTGAACAACTACCTGCTTGGCAGTCTGTGCGGCGATCCTGCCGAAGTCTTTAGGTGTAACCTGGTACTCGACCACATCATTTACCTGATATCTTGGATCGATTTCCAGTGCCTCTTCAATAGAAATCTCTGTGGATTCATCTTCCACCTCTTCAACTACGTTCTTCTGCATGAGAACTTCAACATCTCCTGTGTTTTCATTCATTTCAACTCTAACTTTGGCGGAAGTTCCGTAGTTTTTCTTATATGCTGAAACCAGTGCAGACTCAATGGTCTCCAGGATCGTTTGCTTTGGAATGCCTTTTTCTTTAGCCAGATCATTGATTGCATTCATAAAATCACTCATTATATTTTTCCTCCATGTTCAGAAAACAATTTAATCTCAAAATATTACTGCCAGGTTTGCCTTTGCGATATCCGCAAGCTTCAACTGCAATTTTCTTCCGTTCTGCTCTATTGTTACAAGGTGACTATCTTCATGGGGCTCGAATCCGATCAAAGTGCCATCGATGTTTTTTGTGCCATCAATCCCCTTGTACAATTTGATCTCAACTTCATGTCCCAGATATTTTTCATAGTGTTCAGGCTTCACCAGAGGCCTGTCCAAGCCCGGAGAACTGACTTCCAGGAAGTAGTTTTGCTCGATGGGATCCTCTTGATCCAGCTTTTCACTCAAAAACCTGCTGACTTTCTCACAGTCTTCCGTTCCAACATATGCCGGTTCACCCTCCGGGCCGGTGCTTTCTGCCAGATCGATATACACCCTCAAAAACCAGTCCCGACCTTCCTTTAGAAACTCCACATTGTACAGTTCGTAGCCATTCTCCTTAAGAAAATCCGAGGCTAAATCAGACACGATGTCTGTTATTTTTTTCTTTGCCATACCATGTCCCTTATAAATGTCATAAAATAAGAGTGAGTTTTGCACTCACTCCAACTCAAGCTTATAAATAACCTCTATTACAATAACACAAAACCCTTGCAAATGCAAGGGTTTTAGATATCAGAAGAAACCTATCTGAGCGGTTTCAGGCAATCCCTCCAATACTCCATGAGCTCTCAATTCTTCAACAGCGGTTCTGTTCACACGACCTCTATCAATAATTTCTTCTACGGTCTCATAAGGTCGTTGCATGTAAGCCTCCGCAAAGGAGCTTGCTGCCCCCTCTCCCATGCCGCTGATGGCGACGAAGGGAAGCAGTACCTTGCCACCCTTAACCTTGAATTTCATCGCGTCGGATTCTCCCAGCCTTGCAGGTGAGAATTCATATCCTCTGGCATACATTTCATAGGCAACCTGCAGAACTGTAATGTCCGCCTCTTCCTTTTTCGAGGCATCCTTTCCCTTCTGCTCTATTTCCTTCATTCTGTCCCACACTGCCTGCTGACCCTTTAGAATAACTTTCTCATCAAAGTTCGCCACCTTGCTCGTAAAGTAAACCGCATAGAACTCTGCAGGGTAGTATACCTTGTAGAAAGCCTCTCTCATTGACATTAGAACGTAGGCAACCGCATGGGCTCTTGGGAACATGTACTTTATTTTCTTACAGGAATCTATGTACCAGTCAGGAACATCGTGTTCCACCATTTGAGCTTCCTGCTCTTCAGTAAGGCCTTTGCCTTTTCTTACCCCTTCCATAATCGAAAAGGCGTCTCCATTAGGCAGACCGCGTTTTCTCAAATAGTTCATAATATCATCACGGGTTGCGATGGCTTCCTTCATTGTTGTAATTCCGTTTACAATCAGGTCCCGGGCATTGCCGAGCCACACGTCGGTTCCGTGGGACAGTCCTGATATTCTCACCAGCTCTTCAATAGTTGAAGGCCTGATATCGTCCAGCATCTGTCTCACAAACTGGGTTCCGAACTCGTGAATACCGAAACTTCCATGGGTGAACTGATAATTCGGAGTCTTAATATCCAGCCCCTCTATGCCGTTGAAAATTGTCATCACCTTATTATCTTTTATCGGAACTGTCAGAGGATCCACCCCTGTCATATCCTGAAGCTGCCTGATCATGGATGGTGAATCATGGCCAAGAATATCCAGCTTGAGCAGATTTTGGTCAATGGAATGATAATCAAAATGTGTCGTGATAACATCCGACTTCACATCATTTGCCGGATGCTGAACAGGACAGAATTCATATATTTCATGCCCCCTGGGAACAATAATCACGCCACCAGGATGCTGTCCTGTGGTTCTTCTGACACCTTCGCAGCACCTGGTAAGTCTGTCCATCTCCGCTTTGCTGACGGCTCTGGATTTCTCTTCAAAGTACTTTGCAACATATCCGTAAGCGGTATTCCCCTGTATGGTGCCTATGGTTCCCGCTTTGAAAACATTCTCCTGTCCGAAAATATCCTCGACATATTTCTGTGCCTTGCTCTGATATTCACCGGCAAAGTTAAGATCGATATCCGGTTCCTTATTCGCTTCAAATCCAAGAAATGTTTCAAATGGGATGTTAAATCCTTCTTTATCATAAGCTGTGCCGCAGACCGGGCAAATCTTGTCGGGCATATCCACACCGCAGTCATATTCATTTGAATTGCCCCATTCAATATTCTTGCATTTATGACACAGATAATGGGCGGGCAGAGGATTTACCTCTGTAATTCCAGCCATTGTTGCCGCAAATGATGAGCCCACAGATCCACGAGAGCCCACAAGGTAACCCTCTGAAAGTGATTTCTGAACCAGCATCTCCGCTGAACGATACATTACGGCGTATCCGTTTTCAATTATTGAATTGAGTTCTTTATCGAGTCTTTGTTTTATTTCCTGTGGCAGAGGATCCCCGTACATGGCCGTGGATCTTTCCCTGCACACTTTTCTTAAATAATCCTCCGCACCGGGGATGCTCGGAGGGAATTTGCCCTCAGGTACAGGCAACATCGGCTCGATCATATCCGCTATAAGATTGGTGTTCTCTATTACCACCCTGTGTGCGGTCTCCTCTCCAAGATAGGAGAATTCCTCCATCATTTCGTCGGTGGTTCTGAAATACAGCCCCTCCCCGTTTTCAGCATCCTTATAACCCTGGCCTGCCATCAGAATCTTTCTGTAAAGGGAATCTTCCTCTTCGAAATAATGAGCATCACAGGTTGCGCATACAGGCTTGCACACTCTCTCCCCAAGGGAAACGATCTTCCTGTTATAATCTCTCAGAACTTCTTCATCTGCAACCATGCCCTCTCTAACCATAAACATGTTATTGATAACAGGCTGTATCTCCAGGAAGTCATAGAAATCTGCAATTTTCTCGATTTCTTCATGGGATTTATTGTCTCTAATCGCACGGTAAAGCTCTCCTGCTTCACAGGCCGATCCCAGTATAAGTCCCTCCCTGTTCGCTTCAAGAACCGACCTCGGTATTCTTGGCCGTTTATAAAAGTATTTCAAATGAGAAAGGGAAACAAGCTTGTATAGGTTTTTCAGACCCTCCTTTGTTCTGGCAAAAATAATAATATGATGGGTCCTCCCGGATCGGTAATCTATTGTTTCACCCTCCGAGCCCGGACGGGTATCATCTACCAGATAGCCTTCTAATCCGTATAATATCTTGATTTTTCCCCCGGCATGTGATGCCTCAGGAAAAGCCTGTACCACCCCATGGTCTGTTATGGCCACAGCTTTATGCCCCCATTTTTCCGCTGTCTTCACGATGTTTGCCGTATTGTTAAGGCCATCCATGGCGCTCATCTTGGTGTGACAGTGAAGCTCGACTCTCTTTTCGGGATATTTATCTTCTCTCAGTTTCTTCTCGGTTTTTTCGATGCTGTCAGCCATCACCGTTACAGCATTGTCAAATCTGTCCCACTGAGTCTTTCCCTTTATTCTAACAGCAGAACCATCGGGAAGATGCTCCTGGATATCTTTCCATTTATCATTAACAACAAAGCACTTAACACAGATACTTGTTTTCTTGTCGGTCACATACATTGTCACAAGCTTGCTGTCTTCACTGATTGTTCTGCAGTTTTTTCTGAATAGCTCGCCTTCAATTACAACAGTGCCGCTTTCCGATTCGATGCCTTCCATTGCAAAAGGATCTCCGGTAACAGGCTTCCCAAGTATAAGATTTCCCTTTACCGGCACATACTTCCTCCTGCCTTCACGTCCGCCCTTCCGGGTATCATTTCCACCTTTTTTCATATCCGTCGCTTCTGCTTCCGGTTTATTACATCTCTGAGGGATTTCCCTGCCCTTCACATCAAAATATTCAAGGGAAAGATCAACATCTCTTATATCCTTGAGCTGACGATTGAGTTTTGTTCTGAATCTTTCAGCGGACTCAGCGCTTATTACAAAATTAAGAGCAATTTCCAGCCTCAATACATGAGTCATGCTGTCAATTGCCGCTTTTTTTATTTTTACTATAAGATCTTCTTTTTTGAAATTATCTGAACGAGAAAAATCAATTGATTGTTCAAGTATTCTCTTCATTTGCCACCAGTCTA
>JAQVOT010000079.1 GCA_028702415.1 Eubacteriales bacterium | reverse complement strand
TAAACCCTGATATTATTTCAGGGTTTTTTGTTTTTTTGATGATTACATATTGACGGGAGGAATATTTAGCGTATAATTTTTATTGAACGCTAAATAACCACAATATCTAGTGAGGGAGAAAATCATGGGCGCAATCAGACAAATCATAAAGAGAGACGGCAGAATGGTTGAATTTGACATCATCAAAATTTCAGATGCCATATACAAGGCTGCAGAAGTGCTCGGCGGCCAAAACAGAGATACTGCAAATTATCTGTCAAAGCAGGTTGAATTATATCTTACTGAGGTTTGCCACAATGACATCCCTACAGTTGAACAGATTCAAGATGCCGTAGAAAAAGTCCTCATTGAAAACGGACATGCCAGAACAGCAAAAGAATTTATCCTTTACAGAGCTGAACGTACAAGGGTAAGAGACATGAACACAAGGCTCATGAAGACTTTCGAGGATCTTACATTCAAAGACGCCAAGGATAATGATACGAAACGTGAAAATGCCAACATAGATGGTGATACTGCCATGGGCACAATGCTGAAATACGGTTCGGAGGGAGCTAAACAATTCTACGAAATGTTCGTTCTTAAACCTGAGCATGCCAAAGCCCACAGAGAGGGCGATATTCACATTCATGATATGGATTTTCTAACCCTAACAACCACTTGTTGTCAGATTGATATAGAAAAATTATTCAGAGGCGGGTTTTCAACAGGTCACGGACATTTGAGAGAGCCTAATGATATTCAGAGCTATTCAGCTCTCGCATGCATTGCTATACAGTCAAACCAGAATGACCAGCACGGCGGACAGAGTATCGCTGATTTTGACTACGGAATGGCAAACGGTGTGAGGAAAACATACAGAAAGCTTTACTGGATAAATGTAGGCAAGATGCTTAACCTGCTGTTTGATATTGATGATGGAGTCGAAAAGCTTAAGCAATTCGGCAAAAAAACCATGGAAGAAAAGGGCGTATATCCAACAATTGCAGATGATAATGGATACAAGGAATTAGAAAGAGAATATCTGAAGGAACTAATTGATCCTAAATATATTGCTACAGTACAGAAAAAGGCCACAAATTATGCCAACGATGAGGTGGACAGAGCAACCTTCCAGGCAATGGAAGCCTTTGTACATAACCTTAACACCATGCATTCCAGAGCCGGTGCCCAGGTTCCGTTCTCATCCATTAATTTCGGAACGGACATTTCTCCTGAAGGAAGACTTGTTATCAAGAACATTCTGCTTTCAATAGAAGCAGGCCTTGGTAATGGTGAAACGGCTATTTTCCCGGTTAGCATTTTCAAGGTTAAAGAAGGCGTAAACTATAACCCGGGTGATCCAAACTATGACATGTTTAAAATTGCAATGAAAGTATCAGCCAAGAGACTGTTCCCTAACTTTGCATTCATCGATGCTCCGTTTAATCTAAATTTCTATAAGGAAGGCGATCCTAACACAGAAGTTGCTTACATGGGTTGCAGAACCAGAGTAATAGCAAATGTAAATGACCCTTCAAGACAGGTTGTAGGAGGAAGAGGAAACCTGAGTTTCACTTCTGTTAACCTGCCTAGAATAGCCATCAAATCACACGGTGATATTGACTGGTTCTTTGAGGAACTGGATCGCAAGATTGAACTGGCAATGGATCAGCTTATGGAAAGATACAAGATTCAGGCATCAAAAAAGGTCAGAAACTATCCCTTCCTGATGGGACAGGGTGTATGGCTCGACTCTGAAAAGCTTTCAGAGGACGATACGGTTGGTGAGGTTCTTAAACACGGAACTCTTAGTGTTGGGTTTATTGGGCTGGCTGAATGTCTAAAGGCTCTTATTGGTGCACACCATGGTGAAAGTGATGAAGCTCAGACATTGGGTCTTGAAATCATCGGTTTCATGAGAAAAAAGCTCGATGAACAGTCCCATAAGACGGGATTTAACTATACACTTCTGGCCACACCGGCAGAGGGCCTTTCCGGGCGTTTTGTCAGAATTGATAGAGCCAAATATGGAGTAATCGAAGGAATAACGGACAGGGAGTACTACACCAATTCATTCCACATTCCTGTTTACTTCAACATCAACGCTTTCGATAAAATCAAGAAAGAAGCGCCATATCATACTCTTACAAACGCAGGTCATATAAGTTACATAGAACTTGATGGGGACCCTAGCAAAAATCTCGATGCATTTGAACAGGTGGTACGATGCATGAAAGAAAACGGAATAGGATACGGTTCGATAAACCATCCTGTTGACAGAGATCCGGTGTGCGGGTATACGGGAATTATAGATAACGAATGTCCTTGCTGCGGCAGAACAGAAAGTTTGAATGATGAAGGATTTGAAAGAATCAGACGTATCACAGGCTATCTGGTAGGCACAATGGATCACTGGAATGATGCCAAGACAGCCGAAGCAAAAGACAGGATTAAACATTCCCTTGGAAATGAAGTTGAAATGGAGCAGATTCATTAAACGGACAGGAGATTAAAATGGCAGATTCAATCAGAATCGCCGGTATAATGAGAGAATCAATCGTTGACGGCCCGGGCATTAGATTTGCAGTCTTTTGTCAGGGCTGTCCCCACAATTGCCCGGGATGTCATAATCCGGAGACTCATGATTTTTTCGGCGGAAGTGAAGTAAAAGTGGATAGAATCATAGAAGAATTTGATAAAAATCCTTTGCTGGTTGGGATGACTTTTTCCGGAGGGGAACCCATGTGCCAGTCTGAAGGATTTGCAGCCTTGGGAAAGCTGGTTAAACAGCGTGGCAAGAGCATTACAATATTCAGCGGTTACACCCTGGAGCAGCTCCTTGCACAGGCAAAGGAAAACAGGGCGACGGCAGAACTTCTGAACATTTGTGATATTCTTATTGACGGTCCTTTTGTACAGGCTAAAAGGGATATGACGCTAAAGTATAGAGGAAGCAGCAACCAGAGAGTAATTGATATGAAAAGAGCAAGAGAAGAAGGCCGCATAGTATTGTATGAAGGATAAGAAAAACTTCTTGCATAGCTTATTAGCATGTGCTATAATTCCTAATGTTCGAGTTAAAATTATGCGATATGCATTACTATACAAATTAAACAAGGAGGTGTGACGGATGTCGAAGAAGTGCGAAATATGCGGAAAAGGACAGGTTTCCGGTAATAATGTGTCCCACTCAAACAGACACACTAGAAGAAAGTGGAATGCAAATATCCAGGAAGTAAGAATTAATGACAATGGAACTGCAAGAAAAGCCAAGGTATGCACTAAATGCCTCAGATCAGGCAAAGTTGAGCGTGCCATTTAATTTCATTCCGGTACTAACACTCGCTTCTTGCGAGTGTTTTTTTGTGATATAATAAGAAACGCAAAGGATATGCTTGAGAAAAATACAGAACTGGGAGATATACGTTTTTCGAGAAACGTCATATTTAGAATTGTTGAGGACGCCGCTGATATGACAGACGGTGCTGTTACAATTCACAATTACAAGGGAAAATACAAGAGCGTCATGCCCGTAAGCAATATAACATTTACTGAAACAGAAGGGGGCGTAGAGATAATTGTTTTTGTTGTAATAAAATTCGGAGCAAGTATATCCGGAGCCTGCAAAGCTATGATCGATTATATCAATGAGAATACCGAAAAATTAATGGGAGAAAGACCTTATCTTGTTAAGATAATCGTTACGGGTGTTCAGTCAAATGAAATTGCAAAAAGACATATCGAAATTACTGACGCTGAGGCAAAGGGATGGATTTAAAGGATGATATAACCAGTATAAAGGGTGTCGGACCCAAGAAGGCAGAGGCTTTTTCACGTATTGGTGTTGAAACTCTGGAAGATCTGATCTTCACTTTTCCCAGAGTATATGAAGACAGAAGAAATATTCAGCCAATAGCAAAACTGAAAGCAGATGAAGCTGCCGTTTTCTGCGGTGTGGTTGATATTATAAGACCGGGAGGTTTCAAAGGCAAAGGCAGACGGGTTCTGAAAATGCTCATATCTGATGATACAGGCTCAATTGAGGTTGTATTTTTTAATGCTGCTTACCTGTCAAAAGCAATTCATACAGGTGACAAACTTACATTCTTCGGAAAGCCTCAGATAAACCGTGATAGGCTTCAGGTAATTCATCCACAGTTTGAAAAAACAGAGAAAATGCAGACCGGCATAGTGCCGATATATCCTCTTACCAAAGGAATCAGTCAGGGAGAAATGCGTCGTATCCAATCGGTGCTCAGACCACTTTATGAAAAAGTTGAAAACGTGCTCTCAGAAGAAACAATAAAAAGGAATAATCTAAGTGATCTGAATACTTCCATTGAAAATATGCATTTCCCTAAGGAGAGGGAAAAGTTTCTTCAGAGTAAATACAGGCTTATTTTTGAGGAATTCCTGGTTTTGCAGGCTGGCCTGCAACTCTCAAAAGCAGATAGAAGTAACATTTTCCCGGGAGTTCGCTGCCAGACAGGAAACATTGAACAGGAATATATTGCTGCAATGCCATATCCTTTAACCGGGGCTCAAGGGCGGGTTACCGGCGAAATAATCAGGGATCTGGAAAGCGATAAACAGATGAACCGTCTGCTGCAGGGAGATGTGGGTTCAGGGAAGACCGCTGTGGCTGAAATTGACATGTTTAAGGTGGTAAAAAACGGATTTCAAGCTGTAATGATGGCACCGACGGAAATACTGGCAAATCAGCATTTTATAGGTCTTAAGAAAAGCTTTTCCAGATTTGGAATTAATGTTGGATTCCTTTCCGGGAGAATGAAGGCTGCTGAAAAGAGAGACGCTCTTGAAAAACTGGTGTCAGGAGAAACGGATATTCTTGTAGGAACCCATGCTTTGATCCAGTCACAGGTTGAGTTCTCAAACCTGGGGCTTGTAATTACAGATGAGCAGCACCGGTTTGGCGTCAGTCAGAGAGTCAGACTTAAGGATAAGGGAAGAAGTCCTAATGTCCTTGTTATGACAGCCACACCGATTCCAAGGACACTTGCCGTGGTTCTATATGGAGATATGGATGTTTCTGTAATTGATGAAATGCCCCCGGGAAGACAAGCCATTAAAACAATCTGTACCCGGGATGAAAGCGGGAGGAGAGCATGCTATGATTTTGTTGAAAGACAGATCAGGCAGGGACGCCAGATCTATGTGGTTACTCCTCTTATAGATCAATCTGAGGCCATGGATGCAAAATCAGTCCAAGAGGTTTATAATGAACTCTGTGGCAGATTTGAGAATACTTCATTAATTCACGGAAACATGAAGCAGTCCGAAAAGAATAAGATAATGGAGGACTTTAGCGAGGGTAAAATTGATGTTCTTATTTCCACTGTTGTAATTGAAGTTGGAATAAATGTGCCCAATGCTACGGTTATGGTGATAGAAAATGCTGAAAGGTTCGGTTTGGCTCAGATGCATCAGCTCAGAGGCAGAGTAGGCAGAGGAACACATCAGTCATTCTGTTATCTGATTATTGGAAATGAAAGTGAGCTTGCTATAAAGCGTGGTGAAATAATGACGAATTCCACTGACGGTTTTTATATTGCAGAAGAGGACCTGAAAATCAGAGGGCCCGGAGAAATATTCGGAACCCGTCAGCATGGGCTTCCGGATATGAAACTGGCAGATATGGCAAGAGATCTAGATGTGCTCGCTTTAGCACATGATGAAGCAAAGAG
>JAQVOT010000078.1 GCA_028702415.1 Eubacteriales bacterium | reverse complement strand
CCAATGGAACAAGTTGCCGGAAGTGGGGAACATACCCACATGGGAATCGCAGCGGTGCTTAAGGACGGCAACAGAATCAACCTTTTTAACCCCTCTGACGACAAGCAGTTTCTGAGCCCCATCGGATACGGAGCTCTCATGGGGCTTTTGAAAAATTACGATGTTGTTAATCCATTTGTAAGCGCAACCAACGATGCTTTCAACAGACAGAAACCGGGTTATGAAGCTCCGGTTTGTGTAGTTACATCTCTGGGACATGATGTTGAAATCCCATCAAGAAACAGGACGGTTCTGGTGGGTCTCGTGAGAGAGCCGGGTAACCCCCTGGCAACAAGACTTGAACTTCGTTCTCCAAGTCCAAAGAGCAATACCTATCTGGTTCTGGCCGCCTCATACATGGCCATGCTGGACGGAATCAAGGAAGCTCTGGAAAATGGCAAGACCCCGGTTGACCTGGAGAAGTCCATTTCCAAGGCCTACGGGGAAGAGGATTTCTACCTGGAGAAAAACAGGGTGTACAGAAGCGAAAAGAACATATTCGAGGACTATACCGAAAGCGAAAGGGTCAAGTATTTCGGAAAGGCCCCTCGCACCGTATGGGAGACCCTTAAGGCATTTGATGAACACGCGGACAAGCTGGTGATATTCAGGCGGGGGGATGTGATGACTGATCAGGCCATGGAATCGTACAAAGAAGCGGTTCTGAATCAGTGGAGCATGGAACTATCAAACAGAATAGTTCCAGAAACCATGGATCTGCTTCGGGAATGCACGAAGATACATACCGATGAAGACAGTACCGACTACGACAGACATTTCTGGGGAAGAATCTACAGGCTTCGAAACTATTTGGGCAAGAATGCTCTGGATGAAACCTGCCTGCTTACACAGATTATTGAAGCGCTGGATGCCAGGAATTACGGAATAGCGTCAGATCTGCTGGTGGAAATGCAGGTAAAGATACAAGAACTCAGAGAACTTTACTCGATATATAAGAAAAATCTGTTTTAATCTGGAGGAAAAACATGCTGGATATAAAAAAAATTAGAGGAGATTTTGATGGAGTCAAGGCAGCCGTAGAAAGAAGGCAGAAGGGTGATTTCGGGCTGGAGCAGGTTCGTGAATTTGATCTTGCCAGAAGAGAAATTCTGGTAAAGGTTGAACAGATGAAAAACGAGCAGAAGACCAAATCTAAGCAGATTCCGGAAATGAAGAAGCAGGGTGAGGATACCACTTTATTAATGGCTGAAATGAAGGAACTGTCAGAATCCATCAAGGAACTGGACGCCAAGGTGAGTGAGACGGAAGAGAATCTGAAGAATATTCTTCTGAATGTACCCAACACTCCTCATCCGGACGTTCCTATCGGAGAGGATGATAGTGACAATGTTGAAATGAGAAAGTGGGGAGAACCCACCGAGTTTGATTTTGATGCAAAGGCACACTGGGACATAGGAGAGGACCTTGACATTCTGGATTTCGAAAGAGCCGCCAAGATTGCCGGTGCCAGATTTACAGTATATAAGGGATTGGGTGCCCGCCTGGAAAGATCGGTTATCAACTTCATGCTTGACCTGCACACCCAGGAACAGGGATATACAGAAATACTGCCTCCCTTCATGGTTAACAGATCAGCGATGACAGGTACAGGTCAGCTGCCGAAATTTGAAGAGGACATGTTCCACATTCCTCAGAAGGACTTCTTTCTCATTCCCACTGCAGAGGTACCTGTAACGAATCTTTTTAGCGATGAGATTATCTCTGCAGAAGATCTGCCCATATATTACACGGCTTACACACCTTGCTTCAGAGCTGAAGCGGGCAGTGCGGGAAGAGATACGAGAGGACTTATCAGGCAGCATCAGTTCCAGAAGGTTGAAATGGTTAAGTTCGTTAAACCTGAAGTCTCATATGATGAGCTTGAAAAACTGACAAATGATGCAGAGGAAGTTCTGAAGAGACTGGGTATACCATACAGAGTTGTGAAACTTTCAACAGGCGACATAGGTTTTTCTTCAGCCATGACCTATGATATTGAGGTGTGGATGCCAAGCTATGGAAGATATGTTGAGATTTCATCATGTTCTAACTTTGAGGATTTCCAGGCTCGTCGGGCAAACATCAGATACAGACCTGAAGAAAAGGCAAAGCCGGAATTTGTTCACACTCTTAATGGGTCAGGACTTGCTGTTGGCAGAACAGTTGCTGCAATCCTGGAAAACTATCAGCAGGTGGACGGCTCCGTTGTTGTGCCTAAAGCATTGAGACCTTATATGGGCTGCGATATTATAAGATAAGCATATTTAATAATAACGGATTAGGGCCTAGGTTGACATAATTTCTAAACAATGATAAAATGCTGGACGTATTTGGGAAACAGCGAAGGGGGATTGGAAATTTGGAAAGGTATTTATGGTTGAGTTGTATAATAGACACAAAGGAATTTTGACTGCGGTTATTATTGCTTTTGCATTCGTAATCGCTGCAGGGATAGCATTTAATGTACTGGTAAAACCCTACGCGGTATATGCAGACGGAACAAAGGTAGAAGATCCTTACATGATTTCCGCGGACGGTAAGGAAGTGGTTCTGGTAAAGGACAAGGAAACCGCCGAGAAGGTGGTTCGCGGCGTTATGAAAAACTACATCCCCGAGGATGGTGTCATCGATTCTATCAAAATTGAAGAAGAGATGAAAATTGAGAACAAGCCTCTGTTTGTTGGGGTTAAACCACCGGTTGTCATGACTGCGAAAGATGCTGTCGAAACCATCATCGCCAGCAATGAGACGGATGACCCCTTGATGCATATAACCACTGAAGCAAAGGTTGATATTGAAGAAGTTGTGAAGCCCGAGGTCGTTTATGAGAAGACCGATGAACTGTTTGAGGGCAACACAGAATTGAAATCCCGGGGCGAGGATGGAAGCAAAATTGTGACCAATGAGGTGACAATGGTTAATGGGGAAGAGGAATCCGCAGAACCAGTTAAAGAGAAAATAAAGGAAAAACCCGTGGATACCGTAATGTATCTGGGCACAAAGGAGAGACCTAAAGATACCGCCTGGGCTGATTACAGCGGCAGTTTGCTGGGAAGCGATAATGGAATGAGAATGGTAGAGTACGGTCTTCAGTTCGTAGGCAACCCTTACAAATACGGAGGCACATCACTGACCAACGGAGCTGACTGTTCCGGATTTATCCATTCTGTTTACAGGAATTGCGGTTACAATGTTCCGAGAATGGGATTCTACAAGATGGGCAAGGGCGTTTGCCTGGCAGAAGCCAAGCCCGGCGATGTTGTTTACTATCCGGGTCACTACGCTATGTACATGGGGGATGGCAAAATCGTTCACGCCTATAACTCCCGAGCAGGGATCACCACAAGCAGTGTCCACGCACCGGGAAAGATACTAACAATCAGAAGATTTGTAGATTAACAAAAATGAGTTTTCGGGACGTTTCCGAAAACTCATTTTTTTTAAAAAATGTTTCCCAAATTGATTAGAAAGCTGTATAATTATGTTCTAATCAAGATAGTGTGCTTGTCTTTATTAGAAGCCACAATATATAGAGGGTAATTATAATTGTACTCCGCAAACTTAAATATAATAAAAACCACAAGCACAGAGAAGCATATATAGGATTAAAACGAAGAAGAGGACAAGAACATGTCAAAGATTAGCAACAACGCAATAAAAATTCTTGAAGAAAGATACCTGTTAAAAAACTCAGAAGGGGAATTGATAGAAACGGTTGACGGTCTGTTCGAAAGAGTTGCAGGGACTATCGCTTCTGCAGATGAGCTGCACGGAGCAACAGAAAAGGAGATTGCACAAACCAGATCGGAATTCAAAGAGATGATGCAAAACCTGGAATTTATGCCAAACTCACCAACCCTCATGAACGCCGGAACCGAAATCGGTCAGCTTTCAGCATGCTTCGTTCTTCCTGTGGAAGACAGCATGGAAGCCATCTTTGAAAGCGTAAAAAACGGGGCGCTGGTTCACAAGTCAGGAGGGGGGACAGGATACTCTTTTAGCAGAATCAGATCTGACGGTGCAAACGTAGGTAGCACAAGCGGAGTAGCATCGGGCCCAATCAGTTTTATGACTGTATTTAACGCTGCAACTGAGACCGTGAAGCAAGGGTCCAGGAGGCGGGGGGCGAATATGGGAATTCTGAGAATTGACCATCCTCAGATAAAGGAGTTCATTACCTGCAAAAACGACACCTCACAGCTGAACAATTTTAATATTTCCGTGGGCATAACAGAAGACTTCATGCTTAAGGTGAAGAACGGTGAAAACTACGATTTAATTGATCCGAGCACCAAACGGGTGATAGATTCACCTGACGCAGGAGAAGTGTTTGATCTTATTGTCGACTCGGCATGGAAAACGGGCGAACCGGGTATCATATTCCTGGACAGACTCAATAAAGATAATATTGTTCCGGGAGTAGGAGAGCTTGAAGCAACAAACCCATGTGGCGAGCAGCCGCTTCTTCCGTATGAGAGCTGTAACCTCGGCTCCATCAATCTGGTTCAGATGACTTCTGAGAAGGAAGACGGAACAGTTACTCTTGACATGGACAAGCTTACAAGGACGGTCAGAAAAGCAGTACATTTCCTTGACAACGTTATAGATGTTAACAGGTATCCTCTTGATGAGATTACCAGAATGACAAAATCAACACGAAAAATAGGGCTAGGGATTATGGGCTATGCAGACCTGCTTCTTGAGATGAACATGAGATACGGTTCAGAAGAGGCAATAAAAATTGCCGAAGATATCATGGGAATAATCCAGACGGTAGGCAGAGATGAATCCATCAAGCTTGCAAAAAAGAGAGGGGCATTTCCGCTCTTTGACGAAAGTACTTACGCGGGCAAGTCAGAACCACTGAGAAACGGCACAATCACGACTATTGCACCAACAGGAACCATCTCTGTTATCTGCGGCGCATCTTCGGGCATTGAGCCTGTATTTGGCTTTGCATTCATAAGAAACATTATGGATGGCACAGAAATGCTTGAAATCAACCCAATCCTGAAGAAACGACTTGAAGCCGAGGGCATTTATTCCGAGGAGCTCATGCGAAAGATAATTCAGGAAGGTAGCCTTCAGCATATCGAGGAAATCCCACAGCATATCAAAGAAGTGTTCGTTTGTGCACACGACATTACACCGGGTGAGCATATCTTGACCCAGTCAGCCTTCCAGAAATATACCGATAATGCAGTTTCAAAAACCGTGAACTTCACAAAAGACGCCACAAGAGAAGAGGTTGCCGAAGTTTACATGATGGCATTTGAAACGGGATGCAAAGGGGTAACCATATACAGGGACGGGTCAAGAGATGAGCAGGTTCTCAATATAGGAGCTGTAAACAAGAAAAAAGACGATTCCACAGAAGGAATCAAAGAGTCTAAACCTCTTGCCCCAAGAGAAAGACCTGATGAAGTGCAGGGAATGACCGAGAAAATGAAGACTGGATGCGGGAACCTTTATGTGACCGTTTCCTATGATGATCAGGGATTGTGTGAGGTGTTTACGAACACAGGCAAGGCAGGTGGCTGTCCGTGTCAGAGTGAGGCGACAAGTAGATTGATCAGTATCGCTCTTAGGTGTGGACTCCCGGTTGAAACTATTACCGAACAGCTTAGAGGTATACGATGTCCTTCAACTATCAAGAGAACAGATGCAAACTGCCTCAGCTGCCCG
>JAQVOT010000077.1 GCA_028702415.1 Eubacteriales bacterium | reverse complement strand
GAGGGCAAGAACCTAACACCGATCAAGTACATCGTGGGAACAGGTGGGGCTCTCACGCGGCTGCCACACAGGGAAGAAATCATGAGCCGTATCTGCGAATATGACCAGACAGGAACCAAGCTCTTTCCCACATCCCACGCCAGAATTGCCGTGGACAATGATTACGTTATGGCCTCACTGGGAGTGCTGTCAGTTAAGCACAGAGAAGGGGCTATCAGGTTACTGGAGAAATCACTGGGCTTCAAGTTCGTGAAGCTGCAGGAGAACGAACTGGGAATCAAGAGTGCGGCCGCACAGAGAGAACTCAAGGGTGAAGCCGGTGGAGCTAGCCTGGCAGAAGGCGGAACTGCTGCAGCTGCTCTTGCAGGCGTTGCTGCCGAGCTGGCGGAGAAGGATGCTGAAAGGGAAAAGATGATTCAGCACATTCGCGAGAGCGAGGAGCAGGGCTACGATATGACCGAGTACAAGCTGGACTACGGTATGATTACCCAGGAAGAGTACGACAGGATTATGGAAGAGAAGAAAGCGGAGAAGGCGGCAAAGGCCAGGGAAGAAGGGGAAAGCATCATGGATGAAGCGGCCCTTAAAGATCGCAAAATGGTCCGCTCATGCGGGGTAACTGAGCTTGCTGAAGATGGCAGACCGAACTGCAACCGGGAGTGCCATATATGCACACATACACATTGTCCCTTCAGGAATAAATAGATGGAAATAAAAGGAAGCTCAAGCTTCCTTTTTTAATGCAGGAAATTTGTGTGATCAAAATTGTTAATATTTGTAAGGTGCTTGATTTTACCTGGGTAGTATAATTGAGAACTATGTGTTAAAATGTTTTCATAAAGACAGGATGATAGAAAATATGTGTGATAATAGAGTCTTTGAAAAAAGAGCGGTGATACTAACATTCCTGCTCATATGTCACGACATCTTTGCAGCAAACCTGGCCTATGGGCTAGCCCTTTGGCTCAGGTTCGATCTTCATTTAAGCATGATTCCGGAAGAACTGCTTAGGGGCTGGTTTTTTTCACGCCGATTTTCGCAGTGCTGGTTCTGGCCGTTTGTTCATCACTTAAGCTTTATGGTTCAATTTGGGAGTACGCGAGCTACATCGAGGTTATTAGAGGCTATATCGCTTGCTTTGTGCTGGGCGTTTTGCAGGTAATAGGAACTATCCTGTTAACCACAAGAATGCCGATCTCATATTATCTGATAGGCTGGCTGCTGATGTTCATTCTCCTGGTGGGAATAAGAATGTCCTACAGGGGAATCAGATTCATGAAGATATTCCAAAGACAGAATGATGCCTCCTTGGAGAGGGTTCGTATTGTTGGTGGCGGTGAAGCAGGCAGAATGATCATCAGGGAACTTCGGGTACATGTGCCTCTTCGGAGCATAGTAATCTGCATCGCAGACGATGCGCCTGGCAAGCAGGGCAGGAGACTGGAAGGAATACCTGTTAGGGGAACGATTCCCCAGGTTCCGGAGCTGGTGAGAAAATACAACATTGACAGAATAATAATAGCTATTCCTTCCGCCAGCGGAAAAAGAAGAAAAGAGATAATCAGTAACCTGAAAAGTGCCGAATGCGAGATTGACATTCTGCCAAGGTTCTCAGACAGGTTCAACGGACAGGTCAATTTGGGGCAGGTAAGAAAAGTCAGTGCGGAGGACCTGCTGGGAAGAGAGCCGGTGAGAATTGACAATAGCCAGGTGGGAGAAATGCTGAAAGGAAAGACCGTCATGGTTACCGGAGGCGGCGGAAGCATAGGCTCCGAGCTGGTGGAACAGATAGCAGGATATGAACCGGAGAAGCTGATAATATTCGATATTTACGAAAATAATGCATATGATATCCAGCATGAGATGATCAGCAAGTATCCATCACTGAAGCTGGAGACGCTAATAGGCTCAGTCCGGGATGAGAAAAGGATTCGCCATGTGATTGAAAAATACAGACCTGATGCGGTATTCCATGCAGCTGCCCACAAACATGTACCGCTGATGGAGACGGCCCCCTGCGAAGCCATTAAAAACAACGTGAAGGGAACCTACCACTGTGCAAAGGCAGCCTCTGATTTCGGAGTTAAACGTTTCCTGCTGATATCTACAGACAAGGCTGTTAATCCTACCAATATCATGGGCGCATCCAAGCGTCTCTGTGAGATGGTGGTTAAAGCAATGGATGAGCAGAGCGATACAGAATTCGTAACAGTAAGATTCGGAAACGTTCTAGGATCAAACGGTTCAGTTATACCGCTGTTCAAGAAGCAGATATCTGCCGGTGGCCCGGTTACTGTGACCCACCCGGATATAACCAGATTTTTCATGACCATACCTGAAGCGGTTAGCCTGGTCCTCCAGTGCGGAGCCTATGCCAGGGGTGGCGAGCTCTATGTACTGGACATGGGCGAACCGGTAAAAATTGATACTTTGGCCAGAAACCTAATTGAACTGGCAGGGCTTGTGCCTGATGTGGACATAAAAATCGAATACGTAGGACTTAGACCGGGAGAGAAGCTCTACGAGGAACTCCTGATGGAAGAGGAAGATCTTGGCAAGACAGATAATAAACTCATATATATCGGCAAGCAAAGCGAACCCCCGGATGACTTCTTCGAAAAACTGATGGCCCTTGATAAGGCTGCCAAGGAGAATCCGGAGGACATAATAGATAGAGTTGCAGAGCTTGTAACAAGCTATACCCCACAAAGGGACAACTGATAACCAGAATGAGTCCTGGGGACGTGTCCGAAAACTCATTTCTATACTATGAAACCGAGACAGATTATCGCAATTATCCTCACCATTCTGGTGATGGCATTCATATACTACAATTCCTCACAGGATTCGGTGGCTTCCAGTCAGGCCAGTGATTTTGTAATGAACTGGCTGTGGGATCATGGTATATATCTTTCCGCCTATGCGGTGAGGAAGCTGGCCCACTTCTGTGAATTTGCTCTTTTGGGATTTCTGCTGGTGTTCGCACTTGGGGGCAAGGTTTTTCTGGCACTTCTGGTTGGAGTTCTCTATGCGGGAACGGATGAGTTTCATCAGCGCTTTGTCAGCGGACGGGTCGGACAGCTTCTGGATTTAGTAATTGACGGAGCAGGAGTTTTCTGCGGAATGGTGCTGGCGGGGATACTGCTGCTGATCGGCAAATTGTTATTTCATAAGAACAGATAAGATTATTGGAGAGAAAATGACTGACGAACTATATTTCAAAATATGTACAACAGTTAATGTAATTATAATTGTGATAGCCTTAGCTTTGGCAGCTGTAAGCTGGAGCGTGCTTCCCGACCAGGTGCTTTCTACCTTCGGAAATAAGGAGGGTGCGGAAACCTTATCCAAGCTGGAGGCCATAGGAATACCACTGATTCTTGTAGGTGTTGGAGAACTGATATATTTCAGCAAGAGAGACTTCCGTGCCGTGCTTGTTTCCGGCCTCGGAATTGCTGGCTTTATTCTGAACTTTATCTGCAATTAAACCAGGACAGACTTCCTTCAGCCATAGCTGGATTGACCTTGCCTCAAGTACATAAAAAGAACAAAAACATGGAAGCCATGTGTTGATTTAAATATCCATAAGGATATAATATAAGGGGAGGTCTAGGAGGGAAAAACCTGGTGGAAGATTATAAAGGAGGGCGATATTATGTCAGTAAAAGATAGAATGGAACAGGCCGAACTTGAGGCCGAAAGAATTCTTAATCCTGAAACAGATGAAGAGCAGAAGCTGGTCGATGAAGCCGGAGACGCCGCAGAAAACAATCCACGCTTAAACCCCGAAGGACAACTTAAGGGAAAAATAAAAGAAATCCAGGATACTGCGGAAACACTATTCGGAAATGAAAAGAAATAAAAAGTCCATAATGGATTAAGAGAAAAATGCCGACTTTAATGGGTCGGCATTTTTTTGTTAAATGAATAATCAGAAGCAGATTTCCATGTCAATGTGAGGTATACCGTCTTCCAGATATCCTTCTGAGATAACCCGAAACCCCATAGACTTATAGAAGTCCATAAGATATTGCTGGGCAGATAATTTAATGTGTTTTTCGCCCAGACTGTTTTTTATGTAATCCAGAGTTGCCAACAGAAGCTCCCGGGCCAGGCCCTGTTTTCGAAACTCCTCCCGGACCAGAACTCTGCCGATAGCGATAGTATCAAATACAGTGCCGGAAGGCAGGATTCGCAGATAGGCGCAGATAGGACCCTCAAGGGCGGACTGATCTGATGCTGGTTGATCTGCTGAAGGCTCGTTAGCTTTTGCGTACAAAATCCCATGCCGGCAACGCTGATCCAGATTATCAAGATCAGGATAGAGACAGGTCTGCTCCAGAACGAACACCTCCTGCCGCAGTCTCAATATTTCGTAGAGCTCACTGTTTGTGAGCTGATTAAATGTCTTGAATTTTATCATTTCACACTCCTTAACGCATTTATTATATACTCATAAAACCCTGAATGCAAAAAAATAGCATAGCAAGATAGTAATAATACGATTACATTGTAATTGGTTACATCAACCCGTAAAATAACATCTTTGCCAACTTGCAGAAAAATGGCTTTGTATACATAATAATCCGCGTTAATTAATTGACAATTCAGAATATATAAATATATTATGTGGTATCGTAATTACATTATTATATTATTATAGGAAGGAGACGTGCATAAGCATGGTTGAAAAATGCAAAGTTAATCGCAGTGAATGCATTAAACCAAACGATCCCCGATTCAAGGAGCTGAAAGCTTATATCGACTCTGTTCGCGACCAGAATGGAATCAATATCATGGTGCTTCAGGAAGCACAGAGGCTCTTCGGTTATGTTCCGCTCGAAGTTCAGAAATGGATATCCCTGGAGCTGGACACAGTATCTGTTGGAGAGTTGTATGGAATTACAACTTTCTATAGCCAGTTCAATCTGAAGAAGCAGGGCAAGCACAAGATTTCGGTATGTCTGGGAACGGCCTGTTACGTTAAGGGTGCGCAGGCAATTTTAGAAGCACTGCAGCAGCACCTGGATGTTGAAGTGGGCGGCATTTCGGAGGACGGGATGTTTACACTGGAGGCAACAAGATGCTTGGGTTGCTGTTCGCTGGCTCCGGTAATGATGATTGATAATGACGTTTATGCCAAATTATATGATACAAAGGAGATTCCAGAAATCCTTGACAAGTATTATCTGGAATCAGAGCTTGATGAGGAACTGGAAAATGTTTTCGAAAGTGAGGTGGATGCATAATGGCAAAAGCAAAAACAACACTGGAGACTCTAAAGTCAATAAAAAACGACGTTCTGGAAAAGCAGAACGTAGAGAATAACATACGAATTATGGTGGGCATGGGAACCTGCGGAATTTCTGCGGGAGCTCTTGAGGTTTTCCAAACCATGAAGGCTGAAATGGCAGAAAAGGAAGACATCGAGCACGTTCAGATAGTACCCTGCGGATGTGCAGGAATGTGCACCTACGAACCAATCGTTGAGGTTGTTATCCCCGGACAAAAGCGCGTAACCTATGTTCACGTTACTCCGGAAAAGGCAAGTGAGATTATGTACAAGCATATTTTCGGCGGTGACCCGGTGGTTAAATACACTATTGATGGTGAGTTCAAGACTCTCTCTGAACAGAATTTCTATAAGAAGCAGAAGAGAGTTGTTCTAAAGAACTGCGGCGAAATAAACCCTGAAGACATAAGCGAATACATCGCCAAGGACGGTTATCAGGGTCTCGCAAAGGCAGTCCTGGAGATGAC
>JAQVOT010000076.1 GCA_028702415.1 Eubacteriales bacterium | reverse complement strand
AGAAGGCGTCACAGTAACAGGACCATACAGCATTATAGAATCAACATCCAGGGAAGTGCTTGAACCGGATGAGAACACGCTTATCGTAATGCCGGGAGCAGTTTTCACACCCTGGCGTGACCGAATAGGATATGGTGGAGGGTTCTACGATAAGTATGTTCATAATCATCCTCAGGTAAAGACAATCGCCGCATGTTACGATCTCCAGGTGGTGCCTGAAATTCCGGTTGAGGAGTTTGATGTTAAGCCTGACTATGTTGTCAGTGAAACAAGCATTTACAGATAGTGACCACGGAGAAAATATGGATATTCTAGAAATAACAAAAAAAATTCAGAAGACATTCGAACAATACGAATTATGCAGGCTTCAGGAAGCCCAGGTGAAGGAACTGGCACTTAAACTGGAGAAAAAGGGTGTTACCATTGCGGTAATAGGCCAGTTCAAGCGTGGAAAGACCACCATGGTCAACAGCATTTTGGGAAAGAAACTCCTGCCAACGGGCATAATTCCAATCACTGCCGCGGTAACAAGAATCCGCTACGGTAAAGGCGAAAGGGGAGAAAAAGCAAAGGTATATTACAAAAACGGTCTTTATGAAGATGTTCCGGTTGCTGATCTTCATAAGTATATCAGCGAGCAGGAGAACCATGAAAACGAGCTTGGGGTGGCAGAGGTGGAGATTCTGACAGAATCGGATTTTCTTAAGGAAGGTCTCGTTCTGGTCGACACTCCCGGAGTTGGTTCAGTTCATGAGAAGAATTCCAAATCCGCATATGATTTTGCCAGAGAAAGTGACGGCGTAATCTTCATGCTTTCCGTGGATAGCCCTGTAAATCAGATTGAAGTGGACTTTCTGAAAAGCGTACGCAGGTTTGCAGGTAAGTTCTATTTCACAGTTAACAAAATTGATACTGTGGATGAAGAGGATCTGGCGGAGTATATGGAGTACTGCAATGCTCTTATCTGTGAAATTATGGGTCTGGATCCCGGCGAGGAGGACGCAAAAGCAATAAAACTGATCCCTATCAGCGCCAGAAAGAACTTGGGAATTGAAGTTCTAACAGAGATGATAAGAGAGGACCTGCTCAATAAGGCTGCGGAAATAATGCGACAGTCTGTTGGGCTTAAGCTTCTGGATATACTTAAGAACACAAGCGCTCAGATCAATTCATACCGGGAAGTACTTAAGATGGCTCCCAATGTTTTCAACAGGCGTTTCGCCGAAATGAATGAACTTCTTCTTCAGCAGAGAAAAGAGGCGGAGAAAATTCCGGATAAGGACTCTGAAGGAAAACCAAAGAAGTACCTCAGAGCCAGGCTTAATGAGGATAAGACTTTTCTGTCCATGAAGGTAAGAGATCTGTTTGGCATAGAATATTTTTACTATGTCGACAGGTCCGATGCTGCAGAATTTCTCAGTGCCGGAGAGTACAGAGAAGAGCTTGTTAATACCTATGATGAGCTGGAACAGACCCTTAACGCAATATTTATGTACAAGGAAGAAAATGCATATACAGTTGCCCGCAGAATTGAAGATCTGAACATTCTTCTCCGGGATATGAGAAAATACAGCAGACAGATTAAGGAAAATATAATATAAAAAAATGAAGGAAGAGTACATACGACATATTATCAATAAAGTAAGAACAGAGGAAATGTCAGAAGAGGAAGCTTTCGCAGCCCTTAAGGAACTGCCCTATAAAGACCTTGGATTCGCAAATCTCGACAATCACAGGCAGATTCGCACAGGGTTTCCCGAAGTTGTTTTCTGTGAAGGCAAAACCAGCCAGCAGGTAAGGGATATTTTCGCTGAACTGTCAAGACATGGGACAGTAATGGGTACCAGAGCCAACAGGGAAGATTTTGAATTTGTGAAGAGAGCCCTTCCTCAGGCTTGCTATCATGAAACGGCTCGTATTATTGAAGTGAAGCAGGAAGCAGAGCACTATTCTGAACATAGGCGGGAGGGGGATTGTACTGTAAAACGATCCGGCCGGATAGCTGTTGTAAGTGCAGGAACAGCTGATATGCCTGTGGCGGAGGAGGCGGCGGTAACTGCTGAAATTCTGGGGAATGAGGTTGACAGAATTTTTGATGTGGGAGTTGCAGGCATTCACAGACTATTGGATAAACTGGATCTTATCTCCGCAGCGGATGTTGTAATAGTGGTAGCCGGGATGGAGGGGGCCTTAGCCAGCGTCGTTGGCGGCCTTGTCAGCGATCCTGTTATTGCTGTTCCCACAAGCATAGGATACGGTTCCAATTTTGAAGGATTATCAGCACTGCTGAGCATGTTGAACAGCTGTGCCAACGGTGTTGCCGTAGTAAATATCGATAACGGCTTTGGCGCCGGATACATGGCATCCGTAATCTGCCGGACACGGAAATAATACGTTTTGTGTCATTGTATTTTATGTTATACTGCACATAGTGTATTGTAATAGAATAATCATAAGAAAAGGAGTCATTTATGAGCCCCAAATATAAGCGTGTTCTTATTAAGCTCAGTGGCGAGGCCATGGCCGGTGACCAGCATTTCGGAATAAACTGGGAAATGGTTAAGAAAACTGCTCTTCAGCTGAAAGAAGTGGCTGATGCCGGAGTACAGCTTGCAGTCGTTGTGGGAGGAGGAAACTTCTGGAGAGGAAGAAGCAGCGAAGAAATGAATAGAACCACAGCCGATTATATCGGAATGATGGGAACGGTAATGAATGCGCTGTCACTTCAGGAAGGCCTGGAGGCTGCAGGAGTTCCCAGTGTGGTTCAGACCGCTATCGAGATGCGTCAGCTGGCAGAAGTATACAACAGAAGAAATGCCATGGCCCACCTTGAGAGTGGCAGGATATTGATCTTCGGAGCAGGAACCGGGAGCCCGTTTTTCTCTACGGATACCACTGCAGCACTTAGAGCCGCAGAGATCGAAGCAGAAGTTATTCTCATGGCCAAGAGCATAGATGCTGTTTATTCGGCGGATCCGGAAACCGATCCCTATGCCATTAAGTTCAGCGAACTTACACACGACCAGGTACTTGAAAAGAATCTGAAAGTAATAGATGGCACAGCAGCTGCACTCTGCAGAGATAACAAAATAGCAATTCACATTTTCGGTCTTGCTGAAGAGGATGGAATGATGAAAGCCATACGGGGTGAGCCCATCGGAACAATTGTGAAATAGGATTCATGATCAATAAAAAATGGAGGTAATAAAATGAGCGAATTCAATATAGAAGTTTTAGAAGAGAAAATAGGCAAGAGCCAAACCATGCTCAAGGAAGAGATGGCAACAGTAAGAGCCGGCAGAGCAAACGCTGCATTGGTTGACAAGGTAATGGTTCAATATTATGGAACCCCAACACCCCTTAAGGCACTGGCAAACATCAGTGTTCCTGAACCAAGAACTCTTTTGATCACACCATTTGATCCTAAGAGTATTTCTGAAATCGAGAAGGCAATCAATATTGCTAATATCGGAATCAATCCGGCTAATGACGGTAAGGTTATAAGACTGCAGATTCCTCAGGTAACTGAAGAAAGAAGAAAAGAGCTCACAAAAACTGTGAAACACATGGGGGAAGAGACAAAGATTGCGGTAAGAAATCTCAGAAGAGACGCCAATGAAAAGGTGAAAAAACTTGAGAAAGACGGAGAATACACTGAAGATGATGTCAAGAGCACCCTTGATGAAATCCAGAAGCTTACCGATAAGGGAATCAAGGAAATCGACAAAATAATAGCAGATAAAGAAAAAGAAATTATGGAAGTATAATGAAATCATGACCGGACTGATAAAAGAAATAATGCCTCAGCACGTTGCCATCATCATGGATGGTAACGGTCGCTGGGCCAAAGAACATGGCGTACCTAGGGTTGCAGGTCACAGAGCCGGAATGGAATCAATGAAAAAAATCGTTGATCATTCCGATAAACTGGGCATTAAGCACCTGACAGTGTACGCTTTTTCTACAGAAAACTGGAAAAGATCAACGGAAGAGGTGAGGGGCATATTCAAACTTCTAGTGACATTCGTGAATCGTGATCTCAGAGAACTTATCAAGAACAATGTGTGTGTTAAGATTCTGGGAGACTTCAGTTCAATTCCGGAAGACTCAAAAAAAGCCCTTGAAAAGACCATAGAGGACACAAAAAACAACAAAGGACTGCAGTTCAACATTGCTCTGAACTATGGTTCCAGAGATGAAATAAGGCGTTCCGTAGAGACTATTGCACATAAGGTTAAGGCCGGTGAACTCGAGCCCTCCGACATCTCCGAGGATGTCATTTCTGAATACCTGTGGACAGGCAACATGCATGCGGACTGCCCCGATCCTGAACTGATCATCAGAACCAGCGGAGAGCAAAGACTTTCAAATTTCCTCTTATGGCAGGCCGCTTACAGTGAACTCGTATTTAGCGATGCTCTGTGGCCGGACTTCAGTACTGAAGAATATGAACGATGCATTGCTGAGTATCAATCTCGTGATAGGCGCTTCGGAGGCCGGTAACATAAGCCGGAAAACTAGTGGTAAAGTGCAAGAAATCAGAGGTGAATTAATATGAAGACAAGAGTATTGTCGGGGCTTATCATGCTGCCGCTTCTCGTAATTGTAATATTAAACGGATGGGTGCTCTATGCCGGATGCCTGGGGATCAGTCTCATGGCTGCATATGAGTTTTTCAGAGGATTTAAGGAACTTGAGATAAAGCCCAGCTATCCCATCGCAGTGTGCTCAATAGTGGCACTGTATCTGCTGGGAATGCTTAGAAATCTGGCGGTAAAAGACGGTGAAACGGCAATGTCATTTATTAGCATATTCAGATCCGAGCATTGGATATATCTGTGGATTTTCGGAACTGTTCTAGCATGCCTTTTATATCTGTTCAGCATAGAAAAGAGGAAACTCGAGGATTCAATGGTTACCATAACAGGGATATTCTATGTGGGTTTCTTCTGCTATACCATGGGAGAACTTGGACTTACCGAAATGAATCTCTTCGTATGGCTTGTAATTATTACGGCCTTCGGTACAGATATCTGCGCATACTTTGCCGGAGTTACAATGGGCAAGCACAAGCTCTGTCCTAAGATCAGCCCTAAAAAAACCTGGGAGGGAGCTATCGGAGGAATTCTTGGAAGTGTCATTCTCAGTGGGCTCTTCGGGCTGTTCTTTGCAAAAGCATTTCTGCCTCACTGTTTGATCATAGGAGTCATTGCAAGCATTATTTCCATGTTTGGTGACCTTACAGCTTCGATATTCAAGCGCAAGATGGGAATCAAAGATTATGGAAATCTCATTCCTGGGCATGGTGGAATTCTGGATAGATTTGACAGCGTTTTGTTTACGGGACCGACAGTTTATTTCTACGTAATGCTTGTGATGGGATACGCATAAATGTAGCTTAGGAAGATATGAAAAAGAGAATTGCAATACTCGGGAGCACCGGTTCTATCGGAACACAGGCTCTTGATGTCATCAGGCAGAATCCTGACAAATTTGAAGTCGTTGCATTAAGCTGCGGCTCCAACACGGATCTTCTTGAAAAGCAAGTGGAGGAATTCCATCCGCTTGCTGTTTATGCTGCAGAAAAAATGAGTCGTCATTCGGATTACTGTGATTCTTTAATTGATATTGCCACCATGAAGGAGGCGGATATTGTTCTGAACTCTCTTATGGGAATGAGGGGTCTGGAACCCACTCTGGAGGCCATTGAGGCGGGGAAGGATATTGCCTTTGCCAATAAGGAGACTCTGGTTGTGGGAGGAGAAATCGTCATGGAAGCGGTTAAACGAAAGGGTGTTAAACTGCTGCCTGTTGACAGTGAACACAGCGCTATATTCCAGGCACTGCAGGGAAATCAGGATAATACAATAAAAAGAATTATTCTGACCGCATCAGGGGGACCCTTCAG
>JAQVOT010000001.1:16691-23218 GCA_028702415.1 Eubacteriales bacterium | reverse complement strand
ACCGTAAGAATCCCAGGCAACAATAAGAGGCATATCTTTCACCTCCAGTTTTCGTATAGCTTCCGTACCCAGTTCTTCAAATGCAACCACCTTTGAAGATTTAATGCACTGGGCTATCAAAGCGGCTGCCCCTCCAATGGCAGCGAAATATACAGCGCCTGTTTCTTTTGCAGCTTCCCTCACTTCCCGGCTTCGAGGGCCCTTTCCTATCATTCCGATAAGACCTTTTCCAAGGAGCTCTGGAGTGAATTTGTCCATGCGATAACTGGTTGTCGGTCCTGCTGACCCACTTGGATATCCTGGTCTTGCAGGTGTGGGTCCCATGTAATAAACAATTGAATCTTTTATTTCGAAGGGCAGTTTTTCTTCCCCATCCATCAATTCAACAAGCTTTCTGTGGGCGGTATCCCTGGCAGCAAATATTGTCCCGCTTAGAAGAACAGTATCCCCGGTTTTCAGTATTGCAAACTTTTCTTTTGTATATGGCTCGGTAATGATATGCTGCATTAAAGAATAGCCTCCTTGTGTCTGGATACATGACAATTGATGTTTACTGCTACGGGCATCCCCGCAATGTGAGTTGGCTCTGAGATTATGTTTACAGCCAGAGCTGTGGTTTTGCCCCCCAAACCCTGTGGACCTATACCCAGTAGATTTATTTTATCCAGCAGTCTTTTTTCCATATCTTCATAGAAACGCTGACTATTGTGAACTCCTATGGGTCTAAAAAGCGCTTTTTTCGCCATTAATGCCGCCTTGCTGAAATTACCCCCGATACCTACACCAACAACAACCGGAGGGCATGGATTACCTCCTGCCTGCCTGACAACATCTACAATAAAATCTTCCGCACCATTAACGCCTTCAGCAGGCGATAGCATTTTAATCTGACTCATGTTTTCTGACCCGAAACCTTTAGGTGCAACCAGGATTTTCACTCTATCTCCGGAAACTATCTCCACATTGATATCTGCCGGAGTGCTGTCGCCGGTATTAACCCTGTCAAATGGATCTCTGACAATTGACTGTCTGAGATATCCTTCAAGACAACCCTGTCTTACACCCTCATTTACAGCCTCATAGAGATTGCCCCCCGTGAAGTGAACATCCTGACCGATTTCCATGAAAATGCATGCCATTCCCGTATCCTGACAGAGAGGGAAAACTCCTTTTTCTGCGATATCAATATTTTTTCCTATAATGTCAAAAATCTGTTTTGCCAGTTCATTCTTTTCGCATGATGCACATACTTTAATACAGCCCTTAACATCATCCCCAAGAAAATAATTAGCATCAATAAACATTTTTTTTACTGATTCGGTTATTTGTTTGACGTGGATTTCTTTCATTGTTCTATAATCCTTATCTTTGAATCTTTGTCCCATCCAATAAAGAAATGAGTCAAGAATAATTTTCTCTGACTCATCCCTTGGATATATAGTATTATTCAAGGTCCAGTTTCAATAACTGTTGCCGGACGCTTTCAAATGAAGTTGAACCTTCGGATTTTTTTGCCTTAATGCAGTTTACAATGTTTATTGCATCGTAGATGTCTTCATCAAAAGCATCAGAAAATGACTTGAATTCGTCTATAGAAAGATCCTCAAGGGCTTTACCCCTGTTAATGCAATACAGAACCATTTTTCCTATTATTTCATGGCAATCCCTGAAAGGAATACCTTTGCCTACCAGATAATCAGCCGCGTCTGTAGCATTCATGTATCCATATTTGGCTGCAGATGCCATTTTTTCCTTCTTCACTTTCATTGTAGAAATCATTTCTGTAAAGATTCCCAGTGAATTCTTAAGGGTGTCCACTGCATCAAATACTGGTTCCTTGTCTTCCTGAAGATCCTTATTATATGCCAGTGGCAGACCTTTGCACAGGGTAAGTAGTGCCATAAGATCTCCATATACTCTGCCACTCTTGCCGCGAATCAGTTCCGCCATATCCGGATTTTTCTTCTGCGGCATGATGCTGCTTCCGGTTGAATATGCATCATCTATTTCTACAAATCCGAATTCGACACTGCTCCAGTTTATCAATTCCTCACAGAATCTGGTGAGATGCATTATGCAGATACTGCAACAGCTTAAGAATTCAATTGCAAAATCTCTATCTGCTACCGCATCCATTGCGTTTGGAAGAACGCTATCGAAGCCAAGTTCTTTAGCCAGGAACCTTCTGTCCGTGTTATATGTTGTTCCCGCCAGGGCCCCGCTGCCAAGAGGAAGCCTGTTTGTTCGCTTCTGGCAATCCGTGAATCTTTCTCTGTCTCGGGAAAACATCTGATAATAAGCCAGAAAATGATACGCCAGCGTAACGGGCTGTGCTCTTTGCAGGTGCGTATATCCGGGCATTACAGTTCTTTGGTGTTCTTCCGCCAGTTTCTTCAGTGTTTCAAGCAGCTCAGTAAGCTTATCCTCCACCTCGGCTGTCTCTTTTCGCAAAAACAGCCTGAAGTCAACTGCTACCTGATCATTCCTGCTTCTGGCTGTATGAAGTTTCTTTCCTGTCTGTCCAATTCTTTCAGTGAGTATTGTTTCGATACCCATATGAATGTCTTCATGGGCGATCTTAAACTCAATCTTTCCCGCATTTATATCCTCAAGAATATCCTTAAGTGTATTTATTATTAGCTCGGATTCCTCCGGAGAAATTATTCCCTGCTTCCCAAGCATCTTTGCATGAGCTATACTACCGGTAATATCCTCCCTGTACATTCTCTGATCGAATGGTATTGAAGCGTTGAATTCATCACTCGACGAAGTCGCTTCCTTTGAGAACCTTCCTTTCCAAAGTTTCATGTCTCTTTGATACTCCTTCTGCTGTTTCCTTCTGAATTGCGCGGATTTTAAGTGGCAGTGACCACAGATTTATAAAGCCTTCGGCATCGTACTGATTATATACCTCATCCTTGCTGAATGTTGCGAACTCCTCGTTATACAATGAATACGGTGACTTCTTGGCGGCGACAATGGCATTACCCTTATACAGCTTCATTTTTACTGTTCCGGTAACATTTTCCTGGGTTACATCGACAAATGCAGATATTGCCTCCCTGAGTGGTGTGAACCACAGTCCATTGTACAGCAGTTCAGCATACTTTTCCCCTACTATCGACTTGTAATGTGCTGTATCTCTGTCAAGTATAAGCTCCTCGAGCCCTGCGTGGGCAATAAACAGAATGGTTCCGCCGGGAGTTTCATATACACCTCTTGACTTCATTCCAACCAGCCTGTTTTCAACTATATCGATCGTACCTATACCATTTTTGCTTCCCAGTTCATTAAGACTGGTGAGTATTTCCACAGGTCCCATTTTAACACCATCAATGGCCACCGGAATTCCCTTTTCAAAATCAATATCAACATAGCTCACTTCATCAGGTGCCTTTTCAGGAGGTACCGAAAGAACGTGAATCGTATCAAAATGTTCATTCCATGGATTTTCCAGTTCGCCGCCTTCATGGGATATGTGCCATATATTCTCGTCTCTTGAATAAATCTTGGCATTTGACTGAGCGATAGGAATGCCGTAATCCTTCGAATACTGAATGAGTTCTTCTCTTGACTTGAATTTCCATGCCTCCATTCTCCATGGCGCAATAATCTTAATTGCAGGATCCAGGGCGTGGACTGCCGTTTCAAATCTTACCTGGTCATTTCCTTTGCCTGTGCACCCGTGAGCAATATAGAATGCTCCCTCATCCTGTGCGATTTCAACAAGCTTCTGCGCCATCAGGGGTCTTGCCATTGCAGTGCCAAGAAGATAGTTTTCATAGCTCGCCCCGGCTTTTAGAGTAGGCCAAATATAATCCCTTATGAATTCCTCTCTTATATCAACAGTGCATGCCTTTATGGCTCCTGTTGCCAATGCCTTTGCTTCAATCGCATCAAAATCCTCTTTCTGACCTGCATTGCAGCATACTGCAATCACATCGTAATCATAATTCTCCTTTAGCCATTTCATGATTACAGATGTGTCAAGTCCGCCTGAATATGCCAATACTACTTTTTCTTTTGCCATGCTAATTCTCTCCTGTTTTATGCATTATATGGACTGATTCATATGAGTTTTATGAAACAAAAATAAGTTGAACGGGTTCAACACTTATTATTATACATTATAATGAATATTTATCAACTATTATTTATGTTCTTATTCCAGTGCATTATACCGCTACAAAGGGCCGGGAAAGCATCCCGGCCCTTCTCTTTAAAACAGCCTGTGGTATTCAAGCTTTACTTCCTCCTGCTTTAGTTTTATCGCCTTCAGAAATGCACCGGCAGTATCCATGCAGGTCATTACCGGAATGTTTTTCTCAACAGCTGCACGCCTTACCGCAAAACTGTCGTTCTTCTTGCTGTTGGCAACCTCAGGTACATTCATTACAATAGCAAGTTTCTCTTCGCTTTTTTCATTTCTGTTCTTTATCCACTTTATCGCAGTATCATATGTCATTACACGGGCATTCACATTATTGTCTCTGGCAAAATCAAGATTATCGGCTGAAACATATATCCCGAACCCGGCTGCAATGTAATCTTTTAAAATGTCTGCCGTATACTCTGTAAGTTCTGAATCCCTAAGGGTAACGAAAATCTTGCCCTTTGTTGGAATAGTAATCCCTGCTGCAAGAAATCCCTTGTATATTGCCTTGTTAGGATCCTTATCCAGACCCAGAACCTCGCCTGTAGATTTCATTTCAGGGCCAAGGGCAATATCCATATCAGTCAGTTTGGCGCTGGAGAATACCGGTACCTTTACAGAATAAATACTGCTCTTCTTATACATTCCGGTTCCGAAACCCAAGTCCTTTAATTTTTTCCACAGCATGGCCGCAACTGCCAGCTTAACCATAGGTACCCCGGTAACTTTGCTGAGAATAGGAACGGTTCTTGATGCCCGCGGGTTTACTTCAATCACATATATTTTATTACCGTCAAAGGCATACTGAATGTTTACAAGACCGACGATGTTCAGTGCTTTTGCAATTCTTCGTGTGTAAACCGCCAATGTAGATTCTACTTCCGGCGGAAGGCTGATGTTCGGGTACACAGAAATGCTGTCTCCCGAATGAACTCCTGTCCTTTCAATATGTTCCATTATTCCCGGAATAAGAATATCCTCTCCGTCAGCTATCGCATCCACTTCAATTTCTTTGCCCTTGATATACTGATCAACAAGAACCGGATGCTCCGCTGATAGTGCCACCGCCTCCTGCATGTATTTGAGCAGTTCTTCATCCGTATAAACCACCTGCATGGCCCTTCCGCCAATAACATATGAAGGTCTAACCACCACCGGATAACCCAGTTTCTTTACAGCCTCAAAAGCTTCATCCGCATTTGTAACCGCGCACCCTTTAGGCGTAGCAATATGTAGTTCGTCAAGTAAATCAATAAATTTTTCTCTGTCTTCGGCCAGGTCAATGCTCTCATATGAAGTGCCGAGAATATTTATCATTCTGCTGTTGAGTTTCTCCGCAAGATTAAGGGAAGTCTGTCCTCCAAATTGCAAAATTATTCCATAAGGACGCTCCTTCTTGATAATATTCATAACATTATCGATATGGAGAGATTCGAAATACAGCTTGTCAGAAATATCTGAGTCTGTACTTACCGTCTCCGGATTATTATTTGCAATAATTGCCTCATAGCCAAATTCCCGGATAGCATTCACGCCCTGAACACAACAGTAATCAAACTCTACGCCCTGGCCAATCCTGATTGCCCCGGAGCCTATCACTATGATTTTTTCACCATCACTTACCAGATTTTCATCCCCATCTTCATAACATGAATAATAATACGGTGTGGAAATTCCGGACTTGCCATCGCTTGTATCAACCATTTTATATACGGGATAAATATCATTGTAGATTCGTATATCCTGAAGTACTTCCCTAGGCAGGCCTGAAAGCTGGATTATGTCCGTATCGGTAAGACCTTTTGATTCAACCTCTCGAATCAGTTCCGTGGTAATAGGTCCTTCCTTAAGCTGCTTTTCCAAACTTATTATATAGTTGATTCTTTCAAGGAACCATTCGTTAATTCTTGTTATTTCGTGGATTTCATCCAATGTCATAAGGTCTCTTCTAAAGGCCTCAGCAATGCAGAATATCCTCTCATCGTCACAGTTTGCAAGTTTGGCCAAAAGTTCTACATCTGTAAGTCCTGATACAAAAGGAATATGCAGCCCATCGCACTTGATTTCGACTGATGTAAGAGCTTTAAGCATGGCGCTTTCGAAGCTTTTGCATAAAGACATTACTTCACCCGTTGCCTTCATCTGAGTTCCCAGCTTCCTCGATGCGGTTCTGAACTTATCAAATGGCCATCTTGGAAATTTAACCACTATGTAGTCAAGACTTGGCTCGAAGAGAGCAGTCCCGCCTGCCACATCATTCTTTATTTCATCGAGGTTATATCCCAGGGCTATTTTGGCCGCAATCCTGGCTATGGGATAACCTGCAGCCTTTGATGCCAGTGCTGAGGACCGACTTACCCGTGGGTTAACCTCA
>JAQVOT010000001.1:0-16681 GCA_028702415.1 Eubacteriales bacterium | reverse complement strand
CGTACTCACCGTTTGTAGGATTAAGACCAAACTGAACGTTACAGCCCCCTTCAATTCCAAGGCTATTTATTATTTTTATGGATGCATCTTTCAGCATCCGGTTTTCTTCTGCGGTTATTGTCTGAGTTGGTGCGACAACGATGCTGTCACCTGTATGAACCCCAACCGGATCCACATTCTCCATATCACATATAATTATGCAGTTATCTGCTGAATCACGCATTACTTCATATTCTATTTCCTTCCAACCGGCTATGGATTTTTCAAGAAGAATCTGTCCGATTGCACTTGCTTCCATGCCTGCATAGCAAAGGGCATCCAGCTGTTCCATGTTTTCTGCAATTCCTCCACCGGTCCCTCCAAGTGTATATGCAGGTCTGATGATAACAGGCAATCCTTCTTTTTCAATAAATGCATAACATTCACCCATGGTTGTAGCGATGATACTTGCAGGTACCGGTTCACCGATTTCCTGCATCAGAAGCTTAAATGCTTCTCTGTCTTCTGCTTTCTTTATGCTGTCTTTGTTTACCCCAAGCAACTCAACATTGTATTTCGACAATATGCCTTTAGCATCCATTTCCATGGCCAGGTTAAGACCAGTCTGTCCACCAAAACCAGCCAGCATTCCGTTCGGTTTTTCTATTTTAATTATTTCTTCAAGAGCTTCCTCGGTTAGAGGTTCCATGTAAACCTTGTCTGCAACATCACTGTCTGTCATAATCGTTGCAGGATTACTGTTAACCAGAATGGCTTCAATACCTTCTTCTCTTATGGCTTTGCAGGCCTGTGTGCCTGCATAATCAAATTCAGCAGCCTGACCTATTACGATTGGTCCTGAACCTACAATCAGCACTTTCTTGAGATAGCTTTTTTTTGGCACCTTGTTATTCCTTCTTTCATAAAAAATTAAGTTCTGTGTAATTATACATAATCATTTATATATATGCAATATCTTTTAAAAAAAAACATGCCTTTTTGGGGAGTCATGTTTTTTTCGGAGTCATGTTTTATTATTAATTATTCATTTTCTTTTGCTTTTGCGATTTTCTCAAGTTGCTTTTCAACGCTCTCGAATGATGTGGAACCCTCTGATTTCTTTGAAGAAATTACGTTTCTGATTGCTATCTTGTCATATAAATCGCTATCGAACACCTTACTGAACTGCTTCAGGTCATCAAGCCACAGCTCTTCTATTGGCTTGCCGTTGTTTATTGCGTATTCAACGATCTTCCCAACTATATGAACCCGATTTTCTGAATCAACACCTTTTTCAGCAAGATACTCATAAAGTTCAGCAGCATTCATATAACCATATTTGGCAGCTCGCTGCATGTTCCCTCTGTTAATTTTCATTGTTTTTATCATTGCGACAAATAGAGCCAATGAGCTTTCTACAGTATTGGCGGCATCTAGAAACGCTACCTTATCCTCCTGCATGTCTCTATTATATGACATTGGCAGACCCTTAAAGATTGTCAGAATATTTATCAGATCTCCAAATACTCTTCCGGACTTCCCTCTGATAAGTTCCGCCACATCCAGATTTTTTTTCTGTGGCATGATTCTGCTGCTGGTGCAGAATTCATCATCAATTTCAATAAAATCAAATTCTACAGTATCCCACAAAATCAGATCCTCACAGAATCTTGACAGATGAGTCATTGTAATTGCACAGCAGTTGATAAATTCCATAGCGAAATCTCTGTCTGCCACTGCGTCCATAGCATTTGGAAGGATTCCATCAAATCCCAGCTCCCTTGCCATAGCACTTCTGTCGGATTCAAAAATTGTCCCGGCACATGCGCCACAATCCGGAGGAAGTAAATTGATTCCCCCAAGACAGTTTCCAAATCTTACTTTGTCTCTGCTGAACATCTGATAGTATGCCAAAATATGATGGGCCAATGTTACCGGTTGAGATCTCTGAAGATGCGAATATCCCGGCATAATGGAATTGACATTTTCTCTTGCAATATTTTCCAGAGTATCCAGCATGTTATTCAGAAGTTCCATAATTGATTCTGTTTCTTTCCTCAGAAACAGTCTCGAATCAGCAACTACCTGGTCATTTATACCTCTGCCGATTTTCATCTTGTTTCCAAGCCAACCAACTTTATCAAGAAGAAATGCTTGTATATTTCCGTGGATATCTTCATTTTCCACCTGGAATTTCAATTTGCCCCCCTGAATTTCATTGCGAATGTCATTAAGGGCGGTTTTAATCTTCCCGGCCTCTTTCTCAGTTAAAATGCCATGTTCAAAAAGCAGATTGGCATGGGCAATGCTGCATTCTATTTCCTCTTCGTATAACTTCCAGTCAAAATCTATGGAAGACATGAATTCTTTGGCACTAAGTTTCATAATATTCCTCCGGGCCACGCAAAGGCAGCCTCAACCTCTATCAGTTGAATGTAATTACAGTCCCGGTTTTGCCCTTGAGAGCTTCAACCGCCTTATCCAGAGATGTGATGATGGCCTGCTTGTCAGGGAACCTTCTTACAAATTTCATGGCTGCTTCAACCTTTGGGAGCATGCTTCCTGCAGGGAAGTGTCCATCTTCAATATATCTGACAGCATCCATCAGAGTCATATGATCCAAATCCTTCTGATCAGGTTTATTAAAATTAATAGATACTTTTTCTACTTCTGTGAGAATAATGAACTTATCGGCTTTCACTTCTTCCGCCAGCAGTTCTGCAGCGAAATCCTTATCGATTACTGCAGCAACCCCTTCAAGATGTCCGTCCATCTTCTCCAGCACAGGAATTCCACCACCACCGCATGTGATAACTATAGTATTATCCCAGAGCTGTCTTACAGCTTCAAATTCAACTATTCTGAGTGGCTTTGGTGAGGCCACAACTCTTCTCCATCCTCTTCCTGCATCCTCCTTCATTGTCCATTTTCTTTCAGCCATAAGAACCTTGGCCTCATCCTCTGTATAAAAAGGGCCAATGGGCTTAGTAGGATTCTGAAATGCAGGGTCATTTTCATCAACTATCATCTGCGTTGCTACAGTAACAACGGGTACCTGTCTGTTTTTCTTTTTAAGAGCATACAAGAGACTCTGCTGAATGTGATATCCAATATACCCCTGTGACATCGCTCCGCATACGTCAAAAGGCATTGCAGGAGTTTCTGTGGAATTGGCAGTTTCACTTGCCATTACAATTCTACCTACCTGTGGACCGTTTCCATGAACAACTGCAATTTCATAACCCATCCCACTGATTTGTGCAACATATTCACAGGTCTTTTTTACCACTTCCAGCTGTGCTGCTGCTGTTGCAGCGCCCTTACCGGACTGCAGGGCATTTCCACCCAATGCAATTACTATTTTTTCAGGCACTTCTTTTTTCATATATCTTTCTCCTCATAAATCATCTCTATTTACCGGGCAACTCATACAACGAGGACCACCTCTTCCTCTCGACAATTCTGCACTTGGCATGGTGAGTACCTTTATTCCTTTTTTGTCAAGAAGTTCGTTTGTGATGTAGTTCCTCTCATATGTGATCACTGTTCCGGGTGCAATGCAAAGAGTGTTCGAACCATCATTCCACTGTTCTCTCTGCGCAGCAAGCAGTTCGCCGCCACCACATCTGATAAGATCTACAGCCGGCAAACCCAGTTCCATTGCCAGGATGTTCTGAAGTTCATCCTTCATGGAGCTGAACTCCAGGTTGCCGCCTTTGCCCATTGTGATTTCATAAACTCCCAAAGGTCCTTCAATTTCAGGATGGATGGTGAACTTATCATAATCAACCATTGTAAATACTGTATCAAGGTGCATAAATGCTCTAGTCTTTGGGATATCAAAAACAAGGACTTTCCTGAAACTTGAATTTGCCAGAATATTTCTGGCAAAGCATTCAATTCCTGCAATCGTTGTTCTCTGTGAAAGTCCGACAGCTACTATGTCTTTTGACAGAACCAGTACGTCTCCGCCTTCAATTGAGTAATCATCTTCAACATCATACCACTGCATGTTATCCGCCTCTGCGAATTCCCTGTTGTATTTGAACATATACTTAAGGAGAAGTGATTCCCTTCTTCTTTCCTGAGTATGCATGTGGTGAACATTAACACCATTACCGATACATGCCCCTGGGTCTCTTGTGAAATAGAGGTTTGGCATCGGATCAGACACGTAGGGATAGTCATCATGGATCAGATCCATAAGTGACTGAACCTTTTCTGATGGTATCTCGTTTTTCTTTATTCCTGCGATGAGTTTTGCAACCATTGTTTCAGAGTCCATCGCGATTAAATATTCTAACAGCTGATTTCTCATTCCCTCAGAAGTAATCATTGAAAAATCCAGAAAATCTTCAACCAGCTGCTGCTGAAGCTGCTTTGATGCCAGTGCCTTCGCTGTTTCTTCAACATAATAAACAACTTCAACATCATTTTCTCTTAGAATCTCAGCAAATCTGTCATGTTCTTCTCTGGCAACCTTCAGATATGGGATGTCATCGAAGAGTAGTCTTCCCATTGTTGAGGGTGTAAGGGCCTCAAGTTCAAACCCCGGTTTGTGGAGAAGAACCTTGTTCAACTTACCGATCTCCGAAAAATTATGAATTCCAGGTACCATAATTATACCTCCTAGTCAGGTTTTGCTTATTTACCGATTGTGGCTACCATTACAGCCTTAATTGTATGCATTCTGTTTTCTGCTTCATCAAACACCTTTGAATGTCTGCTTCTAAACACTTCATCAGTAACCTCACGAATGTCGTATCCCAGCTCCATCTGGCTCTTGGCCATTGCGGTTTCAAAGTCATGGAAGGATGGCAGGCAGTGCAGGAAGATTACGTCGTCATTTTCTGTCGCATCCAACATGTCTGATGTTACTCTGAACGGAGTCAGCATTCTAACTCTTTCCGGTATCTGATCTTCTTCACCCATCGAAGCCCAGATATCGGTGTAAAGTACGTCAGCTCCCTTGATTGAAGCGATATCTGATGATACCTCAATTACTGCACCGGTATCTTCGGCAACAGCCCTTGCTCTTTCTACAACCTCAGCATCCACCTGCTGGCACAATTCCTGTGGGCCATAGGCTACGAAGTGCATGCCCATCTTCGCACAGCCATACATCCATGCATAGGCCATGTTGTTTCTAACGTCCCCAACAAACACAACCTTGCACTTGTTAAGAGGTTTTGAAATATGCTCCTCCATCGTGAGCATATCAGCCAGAATCTGAGTTGGGTGGTCAATGTCTGTGAGACCATTCCATACAGGAACTCCCGCATACTTAGCCAGGTCTTCCACTACCTTCTGCTCATATCCTCTGTATTCAATACCATCGAAAAATCTTCCCAGAACCTTAGCTGAATCTTCAAGTGATTCTTTTTTGCCCACCTGTGAAGACTTGCTGTCAAGGAATGTTACATGTGCACCTTCTTGAAGGGCACCTACTTCAAATGAGCATCTTGTTCTTGTTGATGTCTTTTCGAACAGCAGGCAAATGTTTTTGCCCTTCATTGTATCTCCAAGAATGCCAGCTCTCTTTTTCGCCTTCAGATCGTGTGCCAGATCAAGCATATATCTGATCTCTTCCGGTGTAAAATCCTTAAGAGTTAAAAAACTTCTTCCTTTAAGATTAACTGCCATTTCTTTGTTCTCCTTTTTTTGTTTGATTATGATTTATAACTTATTATCAGGTACTAAAAAGCACCTCACCTAAAATATACAATAACATACAATTCAGGCAAAGTGCCAGTACATTTATTATTTTATGTTCCAGTAATGTATGATCTTACTCAAGAACCTGGGCAATTGCCTTTTCGAAGATATCCATCCCTCTATGTATTTCATCCATTGTCGGGTAGGAATAATTTAGCCTCAGGTAGTTTTTACCTATCGATTTCGATGAAAAAAACAGATATCCTGGCATAAATGTCATACCCATCTTCTGGGTGTGTTTCAAAAGAACTCTGGCATTGATTCTGCTGGGCAGTCTAACCCACAGAAACACTCCGCCCTCAGGTTTACGATAATCCAATCCATATTGGTCAACAAGCTTATCGAGTCTTAAGCACATAAGGTCACGCTTCCTGCGACAGATATCTCTGAATTCCTGAAGCCGTTTGTGAAACAATCCACTCTTCATATATTCAAGCATGACCATCTGTGAGGCCCAGTTCGGATTTGCTATTCGTAATGACACCATATTCTGGAGCTGATTGATAAGTCTGTTATCAGCTATTACAAAGGAAATACCCGTTCCGGGAATCATAGTTAAGGAGAATGAATACATGTATATCACATTGTTTCCTCTGTCCATGGATTTCAGTGACGGAATCGGTTCAATATCGTAATACAGTTCCGATCCTTCGTCATCCTCTATTATCGGTATCCTGTATTTATAGGACATATTCAGAATCATCTGTCTCCTCTCAACCGGTAGAATTGTCCCCCTTGGGTTATTAAAGCTTGAGTCTACATATATCAGTTTAGGATTATATTTCTGTATAATCACCTCGAGGTTGTCACATATTATCCCACTATCGTCCCCGGGGATGTTTATTACTTCTCCCCCGGCAAGCCGTATTGTCCTGTAGATGTCCGCTGACATTGCCTCTCCGGTTATTACCCTGTCCCCGGGTTTTAGAATAAGATCCAGGATAAAATCAAGACTCTGGTTGTTCTCGGCAAAAATCTGAACATTTGATGGGCTTGCTTCTATCCCCTTTGCCGCCATGTATGATGCTATTTCATTTCTTAATTGTGGCTCTCCCTGAAAAGGTGTATAGAAATATGTCTTGTTTTTTTCGTCCTTCAGGACCCTTTCAAACATATCTGCTATCTCTTCAATAGGATAGGCCTCTCTGGCAGCAACTCCTCCGGCAAAAGATATGATTTTCTTGTCAAACCCCCGGGCATACAATTCATCAAAGTCTGTTGTGAATTCTTTATCCTCAATGTACATGAGTGCTTCCCAGTTTACATCTTTCCTTTTTTCATTTTCTAATCCATCTTCATATTTTTGTCTGAAGCTCACACGATAGCTCTTCCCCTGATGAGATTCAATAAGATCCTCTGCTTTCAGTTCATTATAGGCTTTGGTCACGGTATTTCTGTGAACACCAAGTTCTTTTGCTAGAGATCTTTCTGAAGGGAGTCTGTACCCGTCCGCAATGGAGCCGGAAAAAATACATTTTTTAATCTGATCAACAATTTGAAGATATATTGGGGTTTTTTCATTTTTTTCGAGGATTACTAGTTTCACTTTATTCTTTTCTTCCTGAATTCTAAGTTTTAGTTACAACAACTACATTTTGTTATTATTGTACCATTTCTCAACACCGCCATGGAAAAATATTAATTTCTGCTGAAATATTATTTTTTTCTCTTGACCTTGGAGCAACTCCGAGGTTTAAGTTGTTTGCGGAGGAAATTGTTATGGGATATTACAAAGAAGCTATTCTCACTAATTTATGTGAACTTGTGAGCATTCCAAGCGTTTCCGCAGATACAGAAAAAGTAGGCAAAGCTCTTGAATACACTCTGAATCTCGGAAAAGAACTTGGATTTAATGTCAGAAGCTGTGCAGGTGACACTGTTGGTGTTATTGAGTGGGGATCCGGTTCTGAGACACTGGGAATTCTCTGTCATGTTGATGTTGTTCCAGCGGAGCCTCTGTCAGAATGGAAGACCGATCCTTTCAAGCCACAGCTGATCGATAATAAACTCTTCGGCCGTGGAACTATCGATGATAAAGCTATGGTTATTGCCTGCCTGTATGCCATGAAAGCTGTCTCCGATAGCGGTGTCATGCCTCAAAAAAAAGTCCAGCTTATTCTGGGGACCCAGGAAGAAACCGATTGGACCGACATAAGGCGCTATGTTGAAGAATACGAACTTCCGGACTATGGCTTTACACCTGATGGTGAATTCCCGATTCAAAATATTGAGAAGGGAATCGTAGATGTCAGGTTCACATCTGATCTGAATCAGATACAAGCTTTGGATTCTGACGGCAGACCTCATATTGTTTCTCTGGATGCAGGTGTCATGATTAACAGTATTCCTTCCGAAGCAAAAGCAAGGCTCAGTGATGGACAGGTGCTGCTTGCTAAAGGAAAAGCCTGCCATTCTTCTGTTCCTGAAGATGGAGAGAATGCTATTTTCTTATTAATTGACATGATTAAAAAGTTGGATATAGCTGATAATGTTTTTCTCAGGCTCCTTTATATGCTGGATTACCGTTTCAGGGACTTCTATGGCAGCAACCTTTCTGTTTATAAGGATACAGAAAAATATCAGGGTTTTTGGGTTCACAGAAGTACATTTGTTCCAACCCTTATCAGAACCACCGAAAACCAGTTGCAGGCCGAAATAGATGCAAGATTTGCCTATGGCACAGAAAGCAATGATATTGTAAATTGTCTGGCAGCTGTGGGCCGTGAGATAAACTTCGAAACAGAAGTTCTCGATAATCTGCCGGCTGTTTTCGTTCCCAGCGACCGTCCCTTCCTTAATGTTTTTGCAAAAGCATACGAAAAGGTAACCGGTCTAAAAAACGAGTTTACCCTGGCCTGGGGCGGTTCTTATGCCAAAGCCATGCCTAACATTGTATCCTGGGGTCCTCTGTTCCCCGGAGAAGAGGATACATGCCATGAACCAAACGAATATATCGAACTGAATAATTTATATAAATGTTTCGATATTTTTAAAGAAACAATTCATCAGATTGTTTCAACACAAGAAAGTTTAAAATAGCTATTATTATTTTTTTTAGGAGGTGAATCTATGGACGCAATCTGGACAACAATGGAAGAATGGGGCAAAGCCACCGAATTCAACTATGGAATTCTGGTTCTGCTGCCAATTATTGTCTGCATCGGAATAGCGCTGTGGACAAAAGATACATATGTGTCTTTTATTGCTGCATGCATCGTAGCCTTTCTTATGGCTGCGAAAGGACATCCGCTGGTTGCCATGGGCTTATTTATGGACCAGATGTATGTTACAATCTGTGATGCTGATGTGGTGTGGGTACTGCTTATAGTAGTTCTCTTTGCCGCAGTAATTCAATTACTTACTGATTCAGGAGGTGTTCTGGGCTTTGCTGCAATGGCAAAAAGGTTCCTGAAAACTCGGAATCAAACTCTGCTTGGAACCTGGATCCTGGGAATCATCGTGTTTATTGACGACTATCTAAATTGCCTTGCCGTGGGGGCAGCAATTAAGCCTTTGGCCGACGAACACAAAATATCCCGTGAAATGCTGGCATATATCATTAACTCTACGGGTGTAACCGTTTGTGCGATTGTCCCGATCTCCTCATGGGGAGGATATTTTTCAGGGCTTATGAAGGAAGCCGGTCTCAATGGTGGATTATCTGCATTCGGAGCATACTCTCACTCAATTCCTTATATGTTCTATGCGATTATTGCAGTAGTAATAGTTCCGTTAATTTTCATGAAAATTCTGCCTATGTTCGGTCCTATGAAAAAGGCGGAAAAACGAGCAATTGAAACAGGTGAATGCCTGTCTGAGGATGCCCGCAAAACTTTCCAGCAAGGTCTGGAGGATGAAACAAGATTTGAAGGAAAATCAAAACGTGCTATCAACTTCGTACTGCCGATACTGGCAATTGCAGGTTTTTTCCTCTTAACTGAGGACCTTGTTCCATCACTTGTTATGACAATCATACTCTGCTTCATAATGTACGTTGCTCAGAGGCTGATGAATCCAATTGAATTCTGTGCTTCCATGTTCAAAGGCATGACAGACATGTTCGGCCTGGTAGTGCTGATTATTCTGGCATTCATGTTTATAGATGCTAACGAATTGATGGGGCTGAATGATTATGTTACAAAAATCTGTCAGGCTCACGTGAGTGCGGCGATATTCCCATTCATCGTTTTCATTGGTATGGGTCTCATGTCATTTGCTTCAGGATGTGTCTGGACACTGGCTGCAATAGCATTCCCTATATGCGGAACCGCAGCTTTGGCTCTCGGATGTGATCCCTTCCTGATTAATGGTGCCCTTATTTCAGCATGTGCCTTTGGTGGACACATCTGCATGTACTCAGATACCGTACTTCTTACAGCAGCATCAACCCAGGCAACCAATGTGGACTATTTCAAAACAAGTATTCCTATTGTTGCAGCATATCCATTTGCCATCGGATCGATTCTCTTCCTGGTATTCGGATTTATTATGGCTCCATAAAAAAGCAAAGAGCCGGCAAATTGAAACCCGCATTGCGGATTTCAATTCATCGGCTCTTTTTCTTTGTCAGTTATTCTATTGGAGCATATAATGTGCAGACCCAATGACGTTTATAATCGATATAATAATTCGTCTGTTCTTTACCGTATATCTCTCCGGTCAATCTGAAATTATGAAGTCTGGCATATTCAAGCAAGGGATCGATCATCTCATGCATGTCATCAGAAATGTGCACTTTGGTTATCAGACACATGTTATCAATGCATTCAATATCTTCAATGCCGTGATTCTTCTCAGCGGTGCTGCCGGTTTCCTCCAGTGAAATATACTTCTGAAGTTCAGGGTTCTCATCATTGAGGTTAATGTAAAATGACATGCATACATACATCCAGTCATCTTTGCCGATGGTTAAACCATCCTTCAGATGCTGAAGAATATGTTCATCAGCATTAATGTATCCCCTGGTTCTGAAATGGCGAGGCATTTCACCAATCCTATAGGTATTGATTTCACGGATTTCGCGGTTATAGTCCTTTTCCCAGATACAGAGCTGCCTCATGCGCCGGTTTTCTTCCTGAATGCGAAGCCTTAACTCTTCTTTGCTCTCTTCTATAACACTACCGATATCCTCGAGGGGCAGGCCCTTAAATATTCTCTTAATATTATGTATTGATATGCCCATATCACGATAGAACATGATATCAGAAATCAGGAGAACATCTTCAGAGGAATACTCTCTATAATTATTATCATCATTTTTTTCAGGACTGATTAATCCCTCTCTGATATAGTACCTTATGTTTTCGCTGGATATTCCCAGTACTTTTGCAACTTCGCCAACTGTTAGCTTCATTTTTTTACTCTCGATCAATACTTTTCTTATCTATCTGATGGTTTCCTGCCATGAAACTGATAATAGGTTGTTTCAATGTTTCCGTTATACAACTTTCTGCGCCTGTCCGCCCTTCTGCCCATTATCTTTTTTTCAGCTTCTTTATCAGGAGTAATTACAAACAGTGACCAGCCCGGATTTTCTTTGGCAAATAAGTTTAATGCCTTGAATATCCCATGGATTTCCTGCTCCACACCGATTCGTTCTCCATATGGAGGATTTGTGATAATAATACCACTTTCTCCCTCCGGAGCCTTTAACCTTTTCACATCAGTTCGTTCAAATACAATCAAATCATCCACTCCAGCCGCTTCTGCATTCTTCCTTGCCGCCGTAATCGCCCTGGAATCAATATCATATCCAAAAATGAGTTTTGGGGACGTGTCCGAAAACTCATCCCGGCTCCGAAGTCTTTCGTCAACCCAGAGTTTCTTATCTATGAAATGCCACTTTTCAGCGTCAAAATTCCTGTTGCACCCCGGTGCAATGTTCTTTGCAATTAAAGCAGCTTCAATTGGAATCGTTCCGCTTCCGCAGCATGGATCCAGGAGGATGCGGCCGGGCCTGAAGAAACTCAGCTGTATCAGGGCAGCCGCCAGAGTTTCTTTTATTGGGGCATCAACGTTTGCTACCCTGTATCCTCTTTTATGAAGCCCCTGACCGCTGGTATCAAGGGTAAGAATTACTCTGTCCTTGAGAATACTAACCTTCACGGTATGAGCAGCTCCGGTCTCCTTGAAATAGTCAAAGCCGTATGCGATTTTCAGACTTTCAACGATTGCCTTCTTTGTTATACTCTGAATTGCAGGGGGATTGTGCAGCTGTGATTTGACTGTGGAACATGTCACTTTAAACTCACCGTCAACCGGTATCATTCTCGCCCAGTTTACTGCCTTTGTTCTCTGAAACAACTCCTCAAATGTTTTCGCTTCAAATTCAGCTACTTTCAGAAGAACCCTGTCAGCGCATCTAAGCCAGAGATTTGAGCGAACAATTGCCTGCTCATCTCCTTCAAAAGTCACTTTGCCATCTTCAGTTTTTATTATTTTATATCCCAGCCCCTCTATCTCACGGCGCACCACCGCCTCAAGACCGAATGTGGCTGTTGCAATTAATTCATATTTCACTATTTATTCAGCTTTCTGATGAAATCTCCCATTCCATCGAATTTTTCACCAGAGATGTTTCTATACTTATGCATGAGTTTCTCCTGATGAACATCTCTTGTGATATACTCTTCATAGAGTTTCTGTTCATATGCGTTTAGATTGACAGGTTTCCTTATATGTTTGCTCAAGGGTTTCGGCAATGCAATCATGTAAATCAGTGGCGAAATCAGAAACATGTCTATTACAGTATATGCAATAACCAGCATACCAACCATTTCCGGTTTCAGCCCCAGCGCCAAAGTTCCCAGACATGCCAGAACTCCTATTATCCAGACTATTCCCGTTATAAAAAACTTATCAAAGCTGTCAAGCTTTTTTACCAGTTCCGGTGAGTACCAATATCCCTTTTTTCGTTCTCTTCTAAAAAGCTTGCTCCACCGGTTATTACCAAGGAATAGTTTCATTGCAATTAGAAAATCACTTCCGTGAACTTCATACATTTTATCATTATCAAAGACGGACTGCTGTTTCCGGAATATCACTTCTGTGAAAATGCATTTTCCTTCGCCCATTAAAGAAATATCCGGCACTTCTCCCGGCTGACAGTTTATCACCATCTGCTGATTTTGATTTACCATAGAGGTGTCTCCATTAACAGAAACAACCGCATATCCATCTACGGAATAAATGCCATATGAAGCGCATTCTTGTCCTGCTTCATTATCGGACTTATCTCTTTCGGTCAGTTCCACTGACTTTGCATCAGAAGTCAGTTCTTTAATTTCCATACGTCCTCTGGATCCTTTGACCATTATAAGATTATAATCCTTATCAAGTTTTCCAAAGCACTTTGTTTTCAAAGCTCCGTCAAAAGAATCCTGCTCACCCGCATTTAGATTTACAGTTCTTTCATCTCCGTGTGCTAGAACAACCTGGCCCTGTATAAGCATAAGAATGCGATCAAAACCAGGGAGCTTAGTAAAAGAAGATTCCTCAAGTTCCGAATCCGCACTTGACAGTCTCCAGATGAAGTCCCTATCCAGGTAATCAGCCATTTCGGGGAAAATTGCAAATTCTGTTGTTTCGCCCCCGGACCACTTGCTAAATTTGTAGTTTTCTTCTTTAAATACTTTTTTTTCCATACAGAAATTATACTATCCTCTCCCAGCAAAATCTATTGCCAAAAACATCATAACCTATCACATGGGGATTTCCTTCAGGTAAAGATATGAAATCATTTCCGTCAATAATCCCATTTGCTCTATGAACTCTTCCGTCATAATTCGAGTCAACGCTCCAAAAACTGACGCATGCTCCGCTGTCATTTTTCAGATATTCAAGTGCTATCTCTTCATCCGCATCACTTAAGGAAATCAGATCCGGCACGTAGTCCCTTATCCTGAGGACTCCCATATCTTCCGAGCATATTACAAGTCTGCTTACAGCTTCGTCAGGAACACGGGCTATCCTGCAAACCGAGAAAGGTCTGCAAAAACTGCCATCTTCTTTTCTGATTCCGCACAATCTCTCTATCTGGCTGGCAATTGCCACATTGCCTTCATCGCACATTATCCAGCTTCTGCCCATCTTCTCCGCAACTACGCCAAGTGTTCCGGAACCCGCAAAGAAATCTCCGCATATAGCCCCTTCTTCCGTACAGGACTCCACTATTCTCTCCAGAAGTTTCTCGGGTTTCTGCGTGGCGTAACCTGTTCGTTCCCGGGAGGTTCTACCCACCATATCTATGGACCACACATCTTTCATGTTTACCATGGTGTACCAGCCCTTTTCATCCTTGAACTCTTCAACTCCTTTAAACCGGTAGGGTTTCATGTCTCTGTTGTATGATTTTTCCTTAATGGGATTGAACTTGTATTTTTTTGTCTTTGAATACATTAACAGTGTGTCGTGTTTCCTGGCGAAGCTCTTCCTTGATGCCCCTCCCGATTTATATGTCCAGACCACTTCGTTTACAAAATTATCGTAGCCAAAAATTTCATCAAGAATAAGTTTTACATAGTGGGAACCGTGCCAGTCAAGGTGAACCCATATGCATCCGGTATCTGCTATCAGCTCCCGCATAAGCATAAATCGCACTGTAAGCATTGTAAGGTACTGCTCCAGACTGTCTCCCCATGTGTCGTCGTAGGCTCCGGTTTTTATTATGGGTGATTTACCCAGTTTGTCAGATTCAAGCCTGATGGAAGCCTGATATTTACTGTTTGAAAAGAATGGAGGATCTACATAGATAAGCTGGATTTTTCCTGTCATTTTTTTTCTTTTTAACAGGTATTCCATGTATTCCAGATTATCTGATGAAGTAACTGTACCTTTTGCCTGGGATACTTCTACCCTGGTATCAGGACCTGCCCCCGGAGAGTACAGTTCGTCTACTGCGTACTCAGGGACAGCTTTCATGTTCATAACTTCATCAAATATGGCTCTGCCTTTTTCCAGAGCATTTGCTATGTCCTTTATTCTGTTCATCAAACAGGTCCTTTCGGCCGGTGATTTCAAGTGCTTCTTTTACGAGTTTTCTGTTTTCTTTTTTATTAAAATGCAGAAGTGCCCTCTGCATCTTTTTTTCTTTAATTGACTTGGCAACGTACACAGGCTTTCCGGTAAGGGGATCCGTCTCCGTATAGTACATACATGTTGCCAGGGTTCCCGGCGTAGGGTAGAAGTCCTGCACCTGGTCAGGCACGAAGCCTGCCTCCTTCATATACACTGCCAGATCCACAGCATCATCAAGGGTGCTTCCGGGATGGGAAGATATGAAATAAGGTATCATGTACTGTTTCTTACCAAGTCGGTGATTCACCTTTTCATATTCTGCGCAGAATCTGTTGAATATTTCAACCCCCGGTTTATGCATTTTGCCAAGAACCTCAGGAGAAACGTGTTCAGGTGCAACCTTGAGAATCCCACTTACATGATGCTCACAGAGTTCATATAAAAACTTTTCTCCGGAGCTGGCCTTGTCGCCCTTCTTCCAGTCGGCCAGCAGAAAATCAAATCTTATTCCGGAACGAACAAATACCTTGCGGATTCCTTTAATGCTTCTGACTGCCTTCAGCACTTCAATGTAATCACTGTGGTCTGTGTTAAGCTGACTGCAGGGTTTGGGAAAAAGGCAGTCCCGGCTGCCGCACATACCGTGTTCCAGTTGATTTTGGCAAGATGGATTCCGGAAATTGGCAGTTGGTCCCCCAATGTCATGAATGTATCCCTTGAAATCCTGATCTTCCGTCAGAAGTTCAGCTTCACTGACTATTGATTCAATACTTCGGCTTCTGACTTCACGTCCCTGATGAAAGGTTATGGCGCAAAACCCACAACCACCAAAACAGCCTCTGTTTGATGTGATACTGAATTTAACTTCATTAATCGCCGGAACACCGCCATCCTTTTCATAGGATGGATGATAATCTCTGACATATGGAAGTGAATATACGTCATCCAGTTCCTGGCGGTTCAGAGGCGGCTGTGGTGTATTCTGAACAACATAAGTGTGTTCATCATACTTTTCAATTATTCTCTTTCCATTAAGTGCATCGTTGTTTCTGTACTGGAGTTTGAAGCTTTTACAGTAAGAGGTCTTTGCTTCTCGGGATGCTTTGCCTGATTCATCTGTTTCAACCAATTTACCGTACTCGGGCAAAAGAGTGTCTTCCTCTTCAATATTTAGGAATCCACCAATTTCATAGGGCTTCATCACCACGCAAGTGCCCTTGATCCAGCTTATGTCTTTTGCATCAATTCCTGAATCGAGAGCCTCGGCAATTTCAACTGCTGCCTTTTCACCCATTCCGTAAATCAGCAAATCAGCCTTGGCATCAAGAAGAACTGAACGACGGACTTTATCCTCCCAGTAATCATAATGAGCAAGTCTTCTAAGGCTCGCCTCAAGTCCACCCAGAATAATCGGAACCTCCTTATACGCTTCTCTCGCACGATTACTGTATACTATTACTGCACGGTCAGGCCTTCTTCCGGTCTTGGCCCCCGGGGAATAAACATCTCTTTTTCTTCTGTTTTTAAACACAGAAAAATTGTTGACCATAGAATCAACATTTCCACCGTTAACAAGAAAGCCCAGTCTGGGCTTTCCGAATCTGCGAAAATCTTCAACAGACTTCCAGTCAGGCTGAGCAAGTATTGCTATTTTATATCCTCTGTTTTCAAGAACTCTGCTGATAACTGCTGTGCCAAATGATGGATGGTCGACATAAGCATCACCTGTGATGAGAACAAAATCAGGCTGTTCCCACCCAAGCGCTTTCATTTCCTTTTTAGTTGTGGGTAAAAAACTTTTTTTATTACCTGTCATTACATCGTCAAACTAACTCAGGAATTTCAATACCTGTTCTTTCACTGTATTACCTTCAGAAAGGCCCTTAACCTTGTTCATAACGGGGCCCATGAGCTTGCCCATAGCTGCCTTGCCGCTGCCGGCATCGATACCCAGTTCATCTGCTGTGGTTTT
>JAQVOT010000075.1 GCA_028702415.1 Eubacteriales bacterium | reverse complement strand
AAACAAATCTTCAGTTTGTCGGAGTAGGCATTAAGACCGTTGTTATTACCAGCTTTAGCTCGGGGGAAGGCAAGACCACCATATCCTTTGACCTGGCAAAATCCCTGGCGGAAAGCGGTAAGAAAGTTATTTTCATCGACGCAGACATGAGAAAAACCTCCCTTGTAGCTAGGCTGAAGATTGACAACAAAGGCCAGAAGGTAGGAGGATTGACACACTATCTGTCAGGACAAATAGAGCCGGAGGATCTGATCTGCAGCACCAACATTAATGGCCTGCACATGATCCTGGCAGGACCATATTCCACGAATCCCACAGAACTTCTTAACGGTGTCAGATTCGAAGTGATGGTCAGGGGGCTGGAGAGTTCCTATGACTATGTTATAATAGATGCACCCCCTCTGGGTGAGGTAATTGATGCAGCAATAATCGCATCTAAAACAGACGGAGCAATAGTTGTAATGGAAGCAAACAGTATACCCACCAGGGCTGCTCAAAAGATGTTGAGACAGCTGGAGGCATCGGGCACAAGAGTGCTGGGCTACGTGCTGAACAAGGTTTCATCAAAAAGCGGATACTACAGCAAGTACCAGTATTACGGCAAGTATGAATAAGAAATCGATAAGTACCCTCTTTACCGGACAAGCCGGTAAGGAGGGTTTTCTATACGAGAACTTAGGAACAAATATAAAAGAATCGCAGATTATCCCAGCTCCCTACAAACAATCTCAAACAAAAACTCGGCTCCTGCCACCAGGTCTTCGGGCTTGGTATCTTCCTCAGGTACGTGGCTCCTGCCATTGATGCTGGGGACGAAAATCATTCCCGTTGGAACCTTGTAAGCGATCATGCAGGCATCGTGAACGGCGCCGCTGTCCATATATCTGAATGGAATGCCGCTTTTTTCTGCGGCATTTTTCATGCCTTGGGCCAGCCGGTCATCCAGGTGTAAGGGAAGGGAATGAGAGTGCTCCCTGCAGCTACAGGAAACCTTTCTTGCCTTTGCGATGTCCCGAATGGCAGCTATGATCCTGTCCATGAAGCGGTTGATTTTAGCTTCGTCTTTATCCCGGACTTCCAGAGAGAAACAGACCTTCTCGGGAATCACATTAGAACAGTTCGGAGCTATTTCCATTTTCCCGACGGTGACGACGGTCCTGCGATCTTCATCGCTACGGACGATTTCCTCCGCTTTTAGAATGGCCTCCGCGGCGGCGGATAGGGCATCCTGCCGCTGGGACATAGGGGTTGCGCCGGCATGGTTCCCCACACCTTCCATAACCACTTCTATAACGCGCATTCCGAAAATGGAGTCTATAATACCAAGCCGTTCTCCGCTTTTGTCCAGAATCGGACCCTGTTCGATATGAAGCTCCACCATCGCCTTGATTTGACTAAAATCCCAGGGAAGGCTCTCAATATCTTCTGCGTTTATTCCCCCAGGCCCCGGAATAGAATATACCCGGCTGTCAGTAAGACTGCAGAGTACCTGTCGCAGTGACAGGCCGTCATCCCGGGTCAGCTTATCCAGATTTTCTTCATTATATATACCTGCGATGAACTTGCTTCCCGTCATTGTGGACCCGAAGTTGGATCCTTCTTCTTCTGCAAAGACAACCGCCTCGAAGTTGTATTCTCCGGAGAAATCATTTTCTGAAAGGGTCTCCAGAACTTCCAAGGCGCTGCAAACACCGTAGATTCCGTCAAGCCACCCTCCGTTGCGAACCGTATCAATATGAGAACCGGCCACAAGGGTCTTATGCCCGGGGCGATTTGTTTTCAGGCCCATACGAATATTCTGCAGGGCGTCGATATGAATCGACGCACCTGCTTTTTCTGCTCTATCAATGATATATGCTCTGGCTTCAGCATCCTTCGCACTGTATGAAAATCGCGTAACCCCTTCTCCCGGGGTGTCCGTGAAGGTCTTCAGTTTATTCAGATTATCCAGAAGTCTTTCGCTATTAATTCTCATTTTATTCATGAGATTTTCCCCTTGTTCTATTTACCACTTATAAGATGCGCCGAAAGGCTTAGCCTTGATCAGTTTGCCGTCGCCCTTCTGACCTATGTACCGGGCATGCGCATTCGAAAAAGAACCCGGTTCATGCAATCTGTTTTGCTTGAGATATATTGAGGATTATATTTTTAATTCCGTGGCTTCTCCGGATCAGATCGGGGCAATAGTTATTGAAGCGATTCAGTGTGATGGCGGAGATGTGGTTCCGGCAGATGGATTTTTGGAAGGGCTGGAAGCACTTTGCAGAAAAAATGATATTCTTTTCATTATTGACGAGGTTAAAATCGGATTTGGCCGTACCGGGAAAATGTTCGGATTTGAAAACTGGAAACTGACGCCGGATGCCGTTGTCATGGGGAAACCTTTAGGTAGTGGTCAGCCGATAAGTGCAGTTGTTGGAAGAAAAGAACTTCTGAATGCTGGCATTGGATTGCACCTTTTCACTACGGCGGGTAATCCGGTGGCCTGCGCCGCGGGTCTTGAAACCATCAGAATTGTCCGGGATGAGAATCTGACTGAAAACGCAAAAGCCATGGGAGATTATCTGAAGACTCGCTTCAATGAGCTGAAAAAAGATTATCCGGTAATCGGTGATGTAAGGGGCAAGGGGCTCATTATGGGTCTTGAACTGATAGAGGATCCGGAAAAGAAAACCCCGGCTTCTGACATGGCGGCAATGGTTGTATATCGCTGCTATGAATTGGGGCTTTTGCTCTTCGACTCCGGGATTAATTCCAATGTTATAGAACTTACTCCGCCGCTTATTATTACAAAAGAACAGTGTGACCAGGCCATCGAGATCATCACCCAGGCTATTGACGATGTTTTATCCGGTAGAATGACCATGGCCAAGCTGTCTGATTTTGCGGGCTGGGCTACATAAAGAAACTGAGAAAAAGTATTTAAATTCGTAAGAGAACATCCTTTTATGGTAAAATACGATTAAACATAGATAGAATAATCGTTAATATTTTAAGGGAGGATTATAATGAAAGTTATCGACCTAACACATTTCATATCGGAAGATATGCCGGTTTATCCGGGAACGGAACCTCCAATTCTGGCACCGGCAAACACCTATGAAAAAGACGGTTTCAAAGAGACGCTTATGACCATGTATACCCACACCGGGACTCACATGGATCCGCCGGCACATCTGTATGCAGGCAGAACAACTCTTGATTCATTTCCGGTTGATCAGTTTGTGGGCAAGGCATTGGTTATTGACTGCAGAGACTTGAAAGAAGGGGATAGGATCGGCATTGACAGAATCAATGCAGTAAAGGAAAAAGCTGATGCAGCTGATTTTCTTCTCTTCATGAACGGATGGGACAGGAGATGGGGCACTGATGACTATTTCAAGGATTATCCTTACATTGATGATGAGGTAGTTGATTACATTATCGCACAGAAAAAGAAGGGTGTAGGCCTGGATGTTATCGGCATCGACCCTATTGCTGATGAGAATCTGACGATTCATAAAAAGCTTTTCAAAAATAATGAAATCGTTGTAATCGAAAATCTTGAGAATCTGGATCTTTGCGGTGAGGATCTTTTCACTTTCATAGCTCTGCCTCTAAAGCATGTGAATGGAGATGGTTCCCCAATTAGAGCAATTGCACTTTGGGAATAGAATTATTCGCCATACAGGTCTTGAAAAAAAGTTGAAAAAACGGCGTGTGCATTGCACACGCCGTTTTAGTATAGACGTATTGGTGCCTGTCAAATCACTCTGCCAGGCTTCTCTCGATGGCCTCGTCAAAAAGGGTCATGATGTGACGAAGGGTGGAATTGTTTACATCCATTTTCAGATCACCAATGGATCTTATGGGCAGAACCTTCGGTGAAGTTCCGCTGAGAAAAGCGGAATCGTAATCTCCCACGGAATCTGCATTGATGTATTGCTCGATGACTTCATAGCCATTTTCACGACATATTTCTATTATTTTCATTCTCGTAACTCCCAGGAGAACATCTTCTGCCGGGCTTGTGTAAATTCTGCAATCTCGGATGAAGAAAATATTTGAGCGGCTTCCTTCTGTAATATCATTATCGTTATCCACAAGAATAAGCTCGAAAAGGTCGCTGTTCTTCAGGATTTTATCTGTTGCATCACGAAGTGATTTGTCTCTGATTTTCAACTGTGGCTGCAGGCGTACCGCGTTATAGAGCGCTGTTGTAACGCCACGGCGGTAGTCTTCCTCCGTTGGATAGGAGGCGTGAAAAAGCATAAGGATGACATCATATGCTCCATCTTCTCTGAAGTTGTCAACTATTAGCTTGATATTGTCGTTTCCCAGACCGTTTGCGGCGATTAGAGCATGGGCATCCCTGAGCATATCATCAAAGGAAAAATTCATTTCCTTACGGATGAATGCCAGAGAACGGGCGAGTCTGTTATAGTGCTCCTCAGCGAATAGCAACCGGCCCTCGATTACCCGGATGACCTCGTAGATGTAAGTGTCCGATCCGTCCCTGTCTATGTTATAGCTGCTTGCCTCTGCAAGTTGGCTGTTGATTATTATTTTTTCTGTTGTCATAATTCTTCGCTGTCCGTCAATTTTTTTATATTTGCCTTTGCCGGTTTTTCTGATGAGTCTTGGGGATTGCTCCAGCAAACCCATTTTACCACGATGAAGGAACAGACGCCACAGACTTTTTCTGTTGTATTTGCAGGAAAAATTGTTTGCAGTTCACAAAAAAATAATAATTCTTTATATGATTTTCATAATAAACCCCATGGTCTATTGACATTGGCCCAGGTTCAATGTATATAATGGGCTTACTTGAGTTAATTCGAAAAAGCAATTAATAATAAATGGGTAGCGAAAGGATGGTTAAGTATAAAATGAAAATCACTAAAGATAACGTGTTTTACAGTTTTTGCAGCAGAAATGAACAGGCAGTAAGGGTTGACGCACCTGCCACCTTAGATTTCGAAACCATGGACTGTTTCGGCAACCAGCTTAGAAATCCTGAAGATATTATGGAGGAAATCAACTGGGACAGAATCAATCCGGCAACAGGTCCAGTGTACGTGAATGGTGCAGAGCCCGGAGATGCCCTGAAAGTTACCATCAACAGCATCGAACTTAACGAAAAAGGAACAGTGTGCTGTCTTAATGAAGAGGGAATTCTAGGGGCGAGAATTGAAGGATCTCACACTAGAGTTGCTTCTGTATCGGATGGAAAGGTTCATTATGAAGCGGCTAACGGACTGAAGGTGGATATTCCGGTTAAACCCATGATAGGTGTTATAGGCGTTGCCCCTGAAGGGGAACTGAATATAAATACAGGAACACCGGGCAAACATGGCGGCAACATGGATACCACCATGATAGGCGTAGGAGCAACACTATATTTGCCTGTTGCAGTTGAAGGCGCGCTCTTCGGTCTGGGAGATCTTCATGCAGTAATGGGAGATGGTGAAATCGGAGTATCAGGATTTGAAATTCCGGCAGATGTAAATGTGACCTTAGATATATGCAAAGGCAGGGCACAGGAGTATCCGGTACTTGAAACCGAGGATTATCTGGCAGTAATCGTGTCTAAGGAAACTGTAGACGAGGCTTGCCAGCGGGCTACAGAACTTATGCAGGAAATAATCGCGGAAAGAACAGATCTGGATATGCCCGACATCGTAATGCTTATGAGTTTGCTGGGGAATCTGCAGATATGTCAGATTGTGGATCCTGAGAAAACGGTAAGATTTGTTTTCCCAAAAAAGTATATTCCGGGTCTTATGTTTTAAAAACGAGTTGTAGGTGAGTTTTGTGTGAGTTTTGGGGACGTGTCCGAATGGAATTGTCAATATTTGTGCAGTATTTAAACCCACAAAATTATGCAGCTTCAGCCAATGGTTGTTCCAGAAGTCTTCTGTAAGCTGCTGGCGGAAGACCATCCGGATTTGAAGTGTATATCCTT
>JAQVOT010000074.1 GCA_028702415.1 Eubacteriales bacterium | reverse complement strand
CCTCGATGTAAGTAAAGTCACGCTCAAAAACACGTCGAAACATATTTCTGTTTTCAGGAACTTTGTAATCCAGCAATTCATCTAATGAAGCTCCTAATTGTTTCGCAATCTTCAGTGCGTATGAGACCGTTGGATCCGCATTTCCAGCACAATACTTTTTTATCATGTTGTAAGTAATTCCTGTGTTGTTTGCAAGTTCTGTCATTGTCATCCCGGATCTTGAAAGTGCGTTTTTTAAATTTTCACTAAAGGACATTATTTTTACCTCCATTTGTCTTTTTAGACAAGGAATATCCTACACGTGAATTATAGTTCAAGCAAGACAATTATAATTCAGTATTAGTGAATTATAATTCATTAATACTGAATCAGTCTATAACTTTCCCATCTCTCGAAATGGTTACAATCCGCCATGGAATGAATTTGCCGCTGGCTCTGAGAGCATTTTCCGCAGCTATCTGCAATCCTCCGCAACATGGCACCTCCATTCTGACAACCGTCAATTCTCTAATATCGTTGTCGCGAATGATTGCTGTGAGCTTATTTGTATAATCCTCATCGTCCAGTTTCGGGCAGCCTATAATCGTTGTCTTTCCTCTCATGAAGTCATCGTGCATGTTAGCATATGCATATGCTGTACAGTCTGCCGCAATAAGAAGTTTCGCACCATCAAAGAAGGCTGCCTGTACAGGTACAAGCTTAATCTGACATGGCCACTGTGCCAGAGCAGAAACGGCATCATTGCGGGACGTCCGGTTCGCTTTTGCAGGTTTTGTGTCTGCATCAAACTGCATAACTCTGGATCCCGGGCAGCCTCCGCCGTGACCTCCATGGGCACCCTGTGCTTTCTTTACTGCCGTTTCATCATAAGCCGGCGCTTCCCTCTCTTCAAAAGTGATTGCCCCTGTTGGACATGCCGGAAGGCAATCTCCCAGGCCATCGCAGAAATTTTCTCGGGTAAGCTTAGCTTTTCCATCAATCATTTCAATAGCACCTTCATGACATGCATTGGCACAAAGGCCACATCCGTTACATTTTTCTTCGTCAATATTTATTATTTTTCTTAACATTTTTAACCTCCTCTTGTCTTTCTGAACTCATTATAGTATTCTCAAGCATATAGGTATGTGGTTATAACCACATTTAATAAAAAACGGAGAAAAAAATATGGATACAAAATTTCTGGCCGGCACTCTCCTTTTTCGCGATATGACAGAAGAGGAAATATCCCGGGCACTGACCATGCTCAGGGGCAGATTTAAAAGATTCGAAAAAGATGAGATTATAATGATGGCCGGTACCACCACTGAAGAAATGGGTGTTGTACTTGAGGGTAGCGTAAGTATTGAGAGTAATGACCTCTGGGGAAACCGGACAATATTGACCCATGTGAGTCAGGGTCAGTTTTTTGCTGAAACATACGCAATACTTGGAAATGAGTCTCTGCTCGTGGACGTTACCGCAAGCAGAGACTGTCATATTCTTTTTCTGCGAATCGGCGGGATTCAGAACCCCGCAAGCATTACAGATACATGGAAGATAAAACTGATTACCAATCTGCTTGATATCCTGTCCCACAAAACTCTGCTTCTTTCCGGCAGAAGTTTTCATACATCACCGAAAACGATCCGGGGCAAGGTAATGGCCTATCTTAATTCTCTTTCACTTCAACACAACAGCGATGAATTTGATATTCCTTTTGATCGCCAGCAGCTGGCGGATTATCTTAACCTTGAGAGAAGTGCCTTGTCAAAGGAACTTGGCCGAATGCAGCGGGATGGCATCATAACAACCAGGCGTTCGCATTTTATTGTTCACACATCCGATGAGATTTAGTGAATCTATAAGCTAATTATTCACCAAAGAAAAGCTTGATATCATCATCCACAGTTCCTATCCCCGAGATTCCGAAGTTCTCTACTAATACATTTGTGACGTTTGGTGACAGGAATCCCGGAAGGGTTGGACCGAGATGTATATTCTTCACTCCAAGGTAGAGGAGGGCCAACAGTACGATTACTGCCTTTTGCTCATACCATGCGATGTTATATGCGATTGGAAGATCGTTTACATCATCAAGCCCGAAGATTTCCTTCAATTTTAGGGCTATTACCGCCAGTGAGTAGGAATCGTTGCACTGTCCGGCGTCAAGTACCCGAGGGATTCCTCCAATATCACCAAGATTCAGTTTATTGTACTTATACTTCGCGCATCCTGCAGTAAGGATAACAACATCCTTCGGAAGTTTTTGTGCGAATTCCGTGTAATAGTTTCTTGATTTCATTCTGCCATCACAGCCAGCCATTACCACAAATTTGCGGATAGCTCCGGATTTCACTGCTTCAACAACCTTGTCTGCGAGAGCGAATACCTGCTCGTGTGCAAAACCACCGACGATGCTTCCTGTCTCAATTTCCTTTGGCGGCTGACATCCCTTTGCCTGCTCAATGATTCCGGAGAAATCCTTTACTTCACCATATTCCCCGTCAATGTGCCGGCATCCCGGGTATCCTGCAGCTCCAGTTGTCCACAGCTTATCCTTATAGCTTTCTGCCGGCGGAACAATACAGTTTGTCGTCATCAGTATTGGGCCATTGAATGTTGCAAACTCTTCCTTCTGCTTCCACCAGGCATTTCCGTAGTTACCTGCAAAGTGAGGATACTTCTTGAATGCCGGATAGTAGTGAGCAGGGAGCATTTCTGAGTGTGTGTATACATCCACACCGGTTCCTGCGGTCTGATCCAGTAGTTGTTCCAGATCCTTTAGATCGTGACCCGAAACCAGGATCCCCGGATTGTTTCTAACACCCAGGTCAACAGTTGTGATTTCCGGGTTTCCGTAGGTTCCTGTATTGGCTGCATCCAGAAGGGCCATGCCCTCCACACCGTGTTTGCCGGTTTCAAGAGTCAATGCAACAAGATCGTCCGCTGTAAGACCGTCATCTAAAGTCTTTGCCAGAGCAGATTGAATGAACTCATCCACTTCCTCATTATCCTTCATCAATGCATTGGCATGCTTTGAATATGCCGACAGGCCCTTCAGTCCATAAGTTATTAATTCTCTGAGACTGCGAATGTCTTCATTTTCTGTTGCAAGCACTCCGACCTTATCAGATGCGGCTTTTGCTTCGAACTCGCTTTCATTACCGTTCCAGAGTGCTGCCTCCGGCAAGCCTTCCCTGTCATTAACCTGGGCCAACAGTTCTTCTTTTGTTGCCAGTGTTTCTTTAATCTTTTCAACGATGGCATCTTTATCAAAATTTGCATTTGTGATAGTGATAAAAAGATTCACTGTTATCTGATGATTAACCTTCTTATCGATAGCTTTTCCTTCCTTACGAAGTCTTGTTGTCACGCTGGCAAGTCCCTTGGTTATATACACCAGCAGATCCTGCATTGCTGCAACCTCCGGTCTTTTACCACAGACCCCCACCATTGTACAACCTGAACCCCTTGCCGTTTCCTGACACTGGAAACAAAACATTTGATTATCCATTTTTGATACCTACCTTTCTTAGCATTTTCAAGCTATAAACAGTTGTTGTTCTTGGTTTTTATTGAACATATCTTTGTGTTGAATATAACATCCTCCATTTAATCCGTATGTGGTAATAACCACATTTACAAAAAATAATAATATTTTCTTAAAATATGCAAAAACAGCCCCAGGTCTTTTGCCAAAGGCTGTCTGAAAGTCATGGGGTCGCTCGTGGATTCCTCCGCTCGTTTTCAGCGTAGTAAGCTCGTTTGTTTTCCAGCATCCTGGCATCAGCTTCCTGTGATATACGGTCAACTCCCGTTTCGTTTTCCCGGTGGGATACGCCAAAGGATATGTAATAATCATGAGCCTCGATTTCCTGTTCAACGCGCTTCATCTTTAAGGCACATTCATCGGCATCGGCATTCTCGCTGATTATCAAAAATTCATCTCCGCCGATTCGAAACACCTGCTCGAATGTAAATTCTGCCAGCAGCGCACGCGCCACTATTTGAAGCATTTCATCTCCGGCCATGTGCCCGTATTTGTTATTCACTTCATGCAGTCCATTCAGATCCACAAATACGCAGGAGATAGAATCAAATTTCTTTCTTCGAGTATCAAAACAGAATTTCTGATATGCGTTTCTGTTTTGAAGTCCCGTAATCGGGTCCTCATTGCTAATCTTTCGTACCCTCCTATAAGCACTGAGAAGGCACCATGTGACGCTTAACATATATAGAAGCATCACTGCCCATATTATGGCTGCCATGAAATATAAACGCTTGCTGATATCTTCGCTCTGATGTAGCGCAACATACTGGGGGGTCATGACCATAATATTCCAGTTATTTACGCCAATGGGTTCATATCTGAGATAAACCACTTCCCCGATTGTCTTCGAAGTAAAAGCCACTCTGCCGCTTCTACCCGCTCTAATGTCATTAATAAATTTATTCCAGGAGTAACCCGGTTCAATCTTACAGGAGCCAAGGTCCTGAACCTTGCCTAGTGTTTCATGCCATGTATCCAGCAGAAAATCTCCGGTATCCCCATCCTCGATGAGTACATAGGCATGTCCATCATAGATGTCCGCCTTATATTTCTCAGCGAGGTCGGAAACCCGGATCACGCCATAAATAATGTAGATTGTCCTGCCGTTCTGTACAACCGGAACAGCATTGCGAATTACCATTTCATCCTTTTCCCGTGCGCTTTGGGTCAGATTGGAGATGTATTCGCCCGCCGTAGCTTGCCGGTCAAAGTTTAGGGTTGCAGACACATCCTCCACCAAACCATCCGAATAAAGCATTGTGTTATCCGGGAACAGTATCTCTTTATAGGATATATAGCTCGCATCAAAACTAAAAGTGTTCAATACCTCGCACAGCTTTTTATTGCTCTTATCATCCATGCCGGATATGATGGCTGCCATTGCGTTGAGTATTGCGCGGCTGGAGTCAGACGATTGCTTTATTTCCTCAGCAAGAACCTTGGCCGTATCTTCAAGTTCATCGAAACATTCCTGCTCAAGCTGACTGTTGACATCGTCTATTGTTGTAACGATTAGTGAACTCAAGGAAACAATTACCGCAACCGTTATAATTATTAAAAATATGATTTGCCGCCTGCTCATATTGTACCGCCCTTTTTCTGACTCAAAAAAATCCGGCTTATGTAAAATAGGTTTTCAGACTTAATTATGTCGCTTTATCTATCAATCTTCTCTAACATACTCAGAGCAAATCCTGTTGCTTCTTCTAAATCTTTAGCGTTTGGGTGATTAAAAGATACAAATAAAAATGATCCCTTACAAATAAACTCGTCAATTATTTCTATATTCTTTTCTTCCAGGATTCTGCGAACACCATCCTGCCCTTGTTTACCTGAAGCGCAATTGGTTACTAATACTGCGCGTCTAAGGGACGGCGCTTCCATCTCTTCTATATATTTCAACAGCTCCGGCAGGCTGTTACCGGCATAAATGCCACCAACCACAAAAAGCAAGTCGGCATTATCTAAGACCGGATTCTCTGTTATATTGTAAGCTTTTTCACCTAAAGCGGCGCCAATTGCATCCGCCAGCTTTTTTGAGTGTTTGGTTTTTGTTGCATATATAACGGCGATTTTCCCCATAACTAATACCTCCTGCATTTATAGTTACTTTATTTCTTGTACAGTACAGTAATTATAACATATCATATCTGCGGATTGCCTAATAGTTTATCTTTTGATGGGAATACCTCCGGCGGACATACCTGGAGCTCCGGTAACAATATTTTCTGATTATGTGATTTTGTAAATGATGTGAGACCAGAAAGTCAAAAACAAAAAAGACTAAATGGTATCATTAAAATGCAATAATTCCTCCCTTTTCTGAAGAGGTGTTTTCCAACCCAGAACCGGTTTGGGCATGTTGTTATATCTGTTGAGCCATCGTTTCATTTGAAGCTTTAAATCATCATATGAATAGTAGCGCAGAT
>JAQVOT010000073.1 GCA_028702415.1 Eubacteriales bacterium | reverse complement strand
AAGAACAAGGATGTGCAGAAGATCATACTGGCCAGACCGGCGGTTGAAGCCGGAGAGCGGCTGGGATTTCTTCCCGGAGATCTTCAGGAAAAAGTGGATCCCTACCTGAGACCTTTGTACGATGCACTGTATGATGTGCTGGGAAGAGAAAGCACACTAAGATTGAAAGATAAGGAAGTAATAGAGGTTGTGCCTTTGGCATATATGAGGGGAAGAACTCTCGACAATTCATTTATTATTCTTGATGAAGCCCAGAACACCACCCCGGAACAGATGAAGATGTTTCTAACAAGGATGGGCTTCGGTTCGAAGGTTGTGGTAAACGGAGATGTAACACAGATAGATTTGCCTCGTGGAAAGAAAAGCGGACTGATTGAGGTCTCAAAGATTCTGAAGGATGTTGAGGGAATCGGATTCTGTTATCTTAAGGATGTGGACGTTGTAAGGCATCAGCTGGTTAAAAAAGTAATAAGCGCATACGACAGTTACTACAGGGCTCACCCGCCGAAGGAAGACGAGCAGGCTGAGGGAAAACAAAATGAATATTCTTATTAATGACGAAACGAGAATCGACGCTGAATTGATGGAAACCTTAAGAAAGGCGGCAATCCTTTGCATTGGGATTGATAATGTGGAAATAAGCCTTTCTTTTGTTTCTCTTGAAGAGATACATGAGATGAACAGAGAATACAGGGGAGTTGACAGCGCTACGGATGTGCTCTCCTTTCCCCTGTTTGATGACCTGAAAGAGATAGAGACCATGGTAGAACAGATGGCTCGGGCAGGGGATGATCAGGATATCCCAATTGGCGATGTTGTAATCTGCATGGACAGGATCAGAGAACAGGCAGCGGAGTTCGGTCACAGCCAGGAGAGAGAAACGGCCTATCTTTTTACCCACAGCATACTTCATCTTCTGGGATATGATCACATGTCCGATGAAGACAAGGCTGAGATGAGAAGACGGGAAGAAGAAATAATGAGCAAACTGGAACTGATCAGATAGAAACAGGAGACAAAATGAAATCAGGATTTGTAGGAATAGTTGGAAGACCGAATGTGGGGAAATCCACACTTCTGAACTCCATACTTGGAGAAAAAATTGCGATAACAACGGATAAACCCCAGACCACCAGAAACATAATCAGGGGAATATATACCAACCATGATGAGGAAGTACAGATGGTTTTCATCGACACCCCGGGAATTCACAAGCCCAGGAATAAACTGGGAGAGTTTATGACTGAAGCGGCAATTAAGACCTTTGGTGAGGTGGACGCGATCATCTTCATTGTAGACGATGCCCTTAGCAGGGGTCCGGGAGACAGGTACATTGTGGAAATGCTGAAGAACGTGGAAACTCCTAAGATCCTGGTTATCAACAAGATAGACAGAATGGAGCCGGATGAATTCGCGGAAGTTTACAGAGAATATGATGAACTCGGATTGTTCGACTGTATACTGGGCACTTCCGCTATCCAGGGAACTCATGTTGAAAGGGTAATCGAGACGGCGGCATCCTTTATGGAAGAGGGACCTATGTTTTTCCCTGACGACATAGTGACAGAACATCCGGCAAGATTTATCGCCAGTGAGATAATTAGAGAAAAAGTTCTTCTTTACCTTCAGGAGGAGGTGCCTCATGGGGTGGCTGTCGAGATCGAGCAGTATGTTGAAGAAAAAGATATTACCAGGATTTCAGCGGTAATTTACTGTGAAAAAAAGTCTCACAAGGGAATGATAATCGGAAAGGGCGGACGCAAACTCAAGGGTATCGGCAAAAGCGCTCGTGAGGAAATCGAGGCATTGCTGGGAACAAGGGTATTTCTGGAAACCTGGGTAAAGGTTAAGGAAAACTGGCGTGATTCCGATATCGCACTCACAAATTTCGGATACAGAGACTAAAATCCAATCAGTTACAACACAGGAACCAGAGACTATTTTTTAGATTGGGATGCAAAAGCAGAAACATTCATGAAAACTGATACAGAGGGTATTGTCCTCAGAGAAACAAAAACTTCATATAACCGACGCATGCTGTTGCTGTTTACCAGAGATTACGGCAAAATAAGCGCAGGCACCAGTCTGGGAGAACGGGGAAAAACCAAGAGTTCACTGGCTTTGCAGCACTTCACCTTCGGAAGATACACCCTGCATCAGGGAAGAAGCGGCTATGATATCGACTCAGCAGAGGTTGTGAGAAGCCATTACGGAATAGGTGAGGATATTGATAAATACCTTCAGGGGTCCTATGTGCTGGAATTCACCGGGAAGGTCCTTGAAGAGGGTGTTCCCGTATCCGCGGTATTCGATCTGCTGGTGGATTTTTTTGATGAGCTGGAGACCAGGGAAAAAGGTTTCGGCAGTCTGGTTCTGGCATATCAGACCAGGCTGTTTAACTATTTGGGAGTGATGCCGAAGCTTGACCGATGTGCAGTGTGCGGCAAGCCGGTTGAAAGACCGGAGGAAACTTCGGGAAAAGCATTTCTTTCGGTATCCGAAGGGGGAATAATATGCCATGAATGCATCACGGAAAAGGCGGCCCGGCTGCAAGAGAATTCGGAGGCAGATTCATTGCTTTACAGCGTTGATTTTGGTATAATTGATGCATTAAAATATTTTAAGTCCAATCCGCTTAAAAAGATGAGAAACTTAGCACTGACAGAGGTTGCAGGAAAACAGCTGCAGAAATTCATTAGAGAGTATGCAGCATATCATCTGAATGCCTCAAACATTAAAAGTGAAAAGATGTTTTTGGAATAATTCGAAAGGGAGGATTTACAATGGAAATTACACTGGAAAAGATCGAACTGGTTAAAGACAGAACAGGCGTTACTTATGCCGAGGCCAAGAAGGCTCTCGAAGAAGCTGACGGAAGCGTAGTCGATGCGATCATCGCAATTGAGGAAACGGTAAACTCAGGTGACAAGAGGAGAGGATTCGGCGAAAAAGGCGAAGCACTGTTCAAATCACTTAAGAGCCTGATAAAGAAGGGTAATGTTGCCAAGATTCAGGTGAAGAAGGACGGAGATATAGTGCTCAACGTTCCGGTTAATGCCGGAATCGTTGGAATCTGCATCGCACCATTAGCATCAGTTGTTGCCATTGTTGCCGCATTTGGCTTCAAGTGTGTAATTGAAGTCGTTAAGACTGACGGAACAATTATTGATATTAGTGATGCGGTAACAGAGAAGATGGCTTCCGCTGCAGAATTAGGCAGCGAGTATTGCAGCAAGGCAAAGGAGAAAGCCGACGAATATTACGGCAAGGCAAAAGACAAGGCAGAAGATCTGAAAGATATGGACATTTATGAAAAGGCAAAGGACAAAGCCGGCGAATATTACGACAAGGCAAAAGACAAGGCCGAAGATCTGGCAGAAGATCTGAAAGATATGGACATTTATGAAAAGGCAAAGGACAAGGCCGGCGAATATTACGGTAAAGCAAAGGACAAGGCTGAAGATCTTAAGGATACGGTTAAGACGGACATAAGTGAGATCATCGAAGAAGTCGAGGAATCGGCTGATGAAATAGAAAAAGAAATAAAAGAGGAGTTAAAGAAAGAAGAATAATGACAAGGGAAAGCACAAAGGAAATTACAATGGAAAAAGTTACAGCTCTCGCCAAGAACAGAGGATTCATATTCCCCGGAAGCGAGATTTATGGCGGTCTGGCAAACACATGGGATTACGGCCCACTTGGCGTAGAGCTGAAAAACAATATCAAGGATGCGTGGAGAAAGAAATTTGTTCAGGAATCGAAATATAACGTAGGACTGGATGCGGCAATTCTGATGAATCCTGAAACATGGGTTGCCTCAGGACACGTTGGAGGTTTTGCAGATCCTCTTATCGATTGCAAAGCCTGTAAGGCCAGATTCAGAGCCGACCACCTCATCGAAGGCTACATGAAAGCAAATGGTATCGAAGGGGTTCAGGTTGACGGATGGTCCAATGAAAAGCTTGAAGAATACATTGCGGAAAAGGGAATCGGCTGTCCGGAATGCGGGAAGCAGGACTTCACAGGGATTAGACAGTTCAACCTCATGTTTAAGACATTTCAGGGAGTTACAGAGGACTCGAAGTCAGAAATCTATCTGAGGCCGGAAACCGCTCAGGGCATTTTCGTTAATTTCAAAAATGTTCAGAGGACTGCCAGAAAGAAGATTCCATTCGGAATTGCCCAGGTTGGAAAATCTTTTAGAAATGAGATCACTCCGGGCAATTTCATTTTCAGGACAAGAGAATTTGAGCAGATGGAGCTGGAATTCTTCTGCAAACCGGGGACTGAACTGGAATGGTTTGCATACTGGAAGGACTATTGTGCAGGATTCCTGAAGTCACTGGGAATCAAGGAAGAGCATATAAAGCTTAGAGATCATGAACCTGAAGAGCTTTCACATTACAGCAATGCAACCACCGACATTGAATTTCTTTTCCCATTTGGATGGGGAGAGCTCTGGGGTGTAGCATCCAGAACGGACTTCGATCTGATGGCACATCAGAATCATTCCGGACAGGACATGAGTTACATGGATCCGGAAACAAATGAGAAGTATGTTCCTTACTGCATCGAACCTTCGGTAGGTGTTGAAAGAATGCTTCTGGCTTTTCTTGTGGATGCATATGATGAAGAGGTGCTTACAGATGATAATGGGAAGGAAGACATTCGTAAAGTTCTCAGACTTCATCCGGCGCTGGCTCCATTCAAGGCTGCGGTACTGCCCCTGTCAAAGAAGCTTGGAGAAATTGCCGAACCGATTTATGATGAACTGTCAAAGTACTTCAGTGTCGATTATGATACGGCAGGATCAATAGGCAAGAGGTACAGAAGAGAGGACGAGATAGGAACACCGTTCAGCATCTGTGTTGACTTCGATACGGCCCAGGACGGATGCGTTACAATCAGAGATCGTGACACTATGGATCAGGTCAGAGTCCCCGTATCCGAAGTAAAAGATTTCATTGAGAAAAGACTTAAATTTTAAAATAATGACTTGAATTCGGAAATAGAATGCAATACATTGTGTATATAGAATTTATATAAAGTTTATATGAGGAGAAAATAAAATGCAGAAATTTGTTTATTCATTCAACGAAGGTTCTAAGGAAATGAAAGACCTGTTGGGAGGCAAGGGTGCCAATCTGGCCGAAATGACAAAGATAGGTCTGCCTGTACCTTTTGGTTTCACAGTTACTACAGAGGCTTGTACGAGATATTATGAGGAAGATCAGACGATAGGTCAGGATATCGTGGACGATATCTTTGTTAAGCTTGCTGACCTGGAAAACGTTTCAGGAAAGAAATTCGGAGATAAAAACAATCCGCTTCTGGTATCAGTAAGATCGGGAGCCAGAGTTTCAATGCCGGGCATGATGGACACAATCCTCAATCTGGGTCTAAATGATGAATCCGTTGAAGGTTTAGCTAGACTGACAGAAAATCCTAGATTCGCATATGACTCATACAGAAGATTCATGCAGATGTTCGGAGATGTTGTTATGGGCATCAGCAAGTCAAAGTATGATGTGATCTTTGAGGATCAGAAAAAGAAGAAGGGTGTTAAAATTGACACTGAACTTGACAAAGATGATATGAAGGAAATAATTTCCCAATACAAGGCTCTATACAGGAATGAAATCGGAAAAGATTTCCCGCAAGATCCCAAGGAACAGCTGATGGAAGCCATTAAAGCCGTATTCAGATCATGGAATACTGACAGAGCCATCCTTTACAGACAGCTGAACGAAATTCCTGATAGCATCGGTACTGCAGTAAACGTTCAGTCTATGGTATTCGGAAACATGGGTGATACATCAGGTACAGGTGTTGCCTTTACAAGAAATGCTGCAACAGGGGAGAACAAACTGTTTGGTGAGTTCCTGGTAAACGCTCAGGGCGAAGATGTTGTTGCAGGTATCAGAACACCACAGCCTATCGCTGAGATGGCACAGGCTTTCCCTGAAGTGTATGCCGAGTTCGAGAGAATCTCCGATTTGCTCGAAAAGCATTACAGAGATATGCAGGACATGGAATTTAC
>JAQVOT010000072.1 GCA_028702415.1 Eubacteriales bacterium | reverse complement strand
CGTTGAAAGATAGTTTAACATCATATTATTTAAGGGACCTCCAGATAATTATGGAGGTCTCTTTTCTGTTTGTCACAAATAAAATACATATCTTTTAGAAAGTACTTTAAGTAAATAGCAGATTATAGTAAAATATCGGGTGTAAGAAATTCATGGCCCCTGAATCAGGGGCTTTAGAATGAAAAACAGGAGGAGTTATGCAAAATCAATTTGAAAAACGTTATGGTCTTGTTACAGCCATTTCTACCGTTGTTGGCATAGTCGTTGGTTCCGGAGTATTCTTTAAGGCAGAAAAAATACTGCTCTGCACCGACGGCAGAACAGGCCTGGGGATCATGGCCTGGCTCATCGGCGGTGTTATCATGGTTTCATGCGCATACGTATTCGGCGTACTGGCATCAAAACATGAGAAATGCAACGGTATTGTTGACTATGTTGAAGAAATGTGTGGCGAGAAGTACGGATATTTTGTTGGCTGGTTTATGGCCGCAATTTACTACCCTTGTCTGGTTTCCGTTCTGGCATGGATCACAGCGAGATACTTTAGCGTGCTTGTGGGATGGGATATAACCGGTGGACAGTGCATGGTGCTGTCAGGCTTTTTCCTGATTCTTGCTTTTGTGAACAATGCACTCAGTCCTATAATCGCCGGTAAGGTTCAGGTCGCAACTACGGTAATCAAATTTGTGCCCCTGGTACTGATGGCAGTTGTAGGTACAATTTTTGGCCTGAGATCAGGACTGACTATGGAGAATTTCAACTACGTTGCTCAGGATGTAAGTCCTACAGGCAGCGCCCTGCTAACAGCAGTTTGTGCAACAGCCTTTGCGTATGAAGGCTGGATTTGTGCCACATCTATTAACTCGGAAATCAGGGATTCGAAGAAGAACCTGCCGCTGGCGCTGTTCTGGGGGACTCTGATCATCGTATTTATTTACATCGCCTACTACATTGGTATTTCCGGTGCTGTAGATAATATGACAATGATGGCCGGTGGTGAGGCTGCCGCCAAGATTGCCTTTACAACTGTGTTCAGCAAAATAGGAGGGACAGGTGTATTTGTACTAATAGTGTTCTCCTGCTACGGCGTTCTTAATGGATTGACAATGTCAAACGTAAGAGGTTTCTATTCACTGGCAATGAGGGGCAAAGGGTACAACCCTAAGATGTTCAGCCAGGTAGACCCTGTAACAAACATGCCTACATCCGGATCAATAATCGCATTGCTGATCGCAGCTTGGTGGTTGCTGTACTTCTATGGGGCTAACCTGACAGATCCATGGTTTGGACCTTTCTGTTTTGATACATCAGAAATTCCAATCATAACTCTATACGCCATGTATATTCCTTTGTTCGTTAACATTATCAGAAGAGAATCAAAGAACCCTGATAAGAACACGTTCAAGGGGATAGTTATGCCGACTTTGGCAATTGCAGGTTCAATATTCATGGTATTCGCTGCAATCATTTCTCATAAAATGGCCTGCGTATTCTACCTGATCGTCTTCGCAGCAATCGCACTTATCGGCTGGGTAAAAAGAGAAAGCCTTCCTCTTGAACAGCTTCAGGTTCATAAGGAATAAGCTCCCGAGAAAGCAGAGTGAACAAGTGGCAGAGGAAATGAAATCCTCTGCCACTTTATGTTTTTTGTATTGCCTTAAATAAAAAACAAAATATATATTTCCTTCCACTTTACATTACAGGGGACAGGTAGTATCATAAAAGCGAATTTAATATTTGTTTACTAATATATATTCAGTATGATGGCCTGAAAGTTTCTACCACGCGCCGAAAAAAAAGTGACTATTAGTTAGAGTTTTCATTTGTATTAGTAAACAGGTCCACATTTTTTGTGAGCCTGTTTTTTAGTCATTTGAGACCTGCTGCAACTGACGAGAAGCGGAGCACCGCAGGGAAACAGCAGGGTATACCTATTTTAATGTCGTTCGTCTGGGCAGAAGCAATCCATCAAAGATGTATAGCTCTGCCTTATTTTAATTTATGGAGGATAGAAATGAAAAAAGTCGGAATTGTAATGGGATCAGACAGTGACATGCCTGTTGCAGAGAAAGCAATCGAAAGACTCAAAGGGTACGGAGTCCCATATGAAGTTCACATTTATTCAGCTCACAGAACTCCAGAGCAGGCGAAAGCCTTCGCGGAGGAAGCCGAAGAGGCCGGATTCGGAGCAATAATAGCGTTGGCAGGAAAGGCTGCACATCTGGCAGGGGCTCTGGCTGCAAACACATTGCTTCCGGTTATCGGAGTACCTGTAAAGTCATCCGCTCTTGATGGCCTGGATGCACTGCTTTCGACGGTACAGATGCCTGCCGGAATTCCTGTTGCTACGGTGGCAATCGACGGTGCTGCAAATGCAGCAATCCTGGCAGCACAGATTATAGCAGTAGAGGATAAGGAGCTCTCAGCCAGGCTTAAGGAAGATCGTGCAAATGCAGCCCTGAAGGTTTTGGATAAGGATGCTGCACTGAACGCATAGAAGATGGTAACCGCAGGAAATTAGAAATGTAAATATTATTTGTGTATTGTTTTAATATAAAGGAGAAATCACATGGGGAAATTAGTTTACACAGGAAAGACAAAGGACGTATTCGCACTGGATAATGGCAACTATATGCTGAAGTTCAAGGATGACTGCACGGGCAAGGATGGCGTATTTGATCCCGGTGAAAACTCAGTTGGGCTGACAATCCAGGGTGTTGGTGATGTAAATCTGAGAATGTCAATATATTATTTCGAGAAGATCAATGCTGCAGGAATCAACACACACTTCGTAAGTGCCGATCTGGCAAACACCACAATGGAAGTTAAACCGGCAAAGGTATTCGGCAAGGGTCTGGAAGTTATATGCAGACACAAGGCAGTGGGTTCATTCATAAAGAGATACGGTGAATATATTGAAGAAGGTGCAGACCTTAAGGCATATGTTGAAACAACACTAAAGAACGATGCCTTGGGTGATCCGCTGGTAACAAAAGACGGGCTGGTGGTTCTGGGAATCATGACGGATAAGCAGTATGAGAATCTGAAAGATATGACTCAGAAGATCGCACAGATCGTTGCTGAAGATCTTCTTCAGAAGGGTCTGGTGTTATATGATATCAAGTTTGAATTCGGTTATGATGCAGATGGCAAGGTTATGCTCATCGATGAAATCGCATCAGGGAATATGAGAGTTTACAAGGATGGAGAACATATCGATCCGATGAAACTTTCGGAACTGTTTTTCGCATAAAGTGAGGTTCCAGGAGACACGGAGGTAAGAGATGGCATATTTAGATAAAACATGTAGAGAATTCGTAAACGCAGTGGCGACTCCGGAACCGATTCCAGGGGGAGGCAGTGTGGCGGCACTGGTAGGTGCATTGGGAGCATCCCTTTCCACAATGGTTGCATCCTTGACTCTCAGTAACAAGAAGTACATAGCGGTCGAAGCTGAAATGGAGAAGAACATCCAGGAAATTCATAAAATCCAGGAGGAACTCATGGGGCTGGTTCAGAAGGATATAGATTACTTCGAACCTTTGGCCAGACTGTACAAGATGAAGTCAAAGGATCCTGAAGAAAAGGAGAAAATAAAAGAAGCCAAACAGAAAGCTCTTTATGAGGCATGCCTTGTTCCAATGGAAATAATTAAAAAGTGCGGCAGAGCAATTGAACTCTCTCAGGAATTCGCAGTAAAGGGAAACAAGGTGGTAATAGCCGACTCCGGTTCCAGTGCGGTTCTCTGCAAGGCTGCTATGCAGGCTGCCAGCTTCAGCATTTATATCAACACAAACATGATGAAGGATAAGGATCTGGCTCACAAGATTAACGGCGAATGCGCACAGAGAATCGTTTATTACGGAGCTCTGGCGGATTCGGTATTTGGCTACACGACAAACACACTGATAAACACGGTTATTGAAACCGGCGATACGATATAACTCATATAGAAAGGATAGGAAATGGGCGGCTATTTCGGAGCGGTATCAAAGAAAGATGTAACAAAGGATGTTTTCTACGGAACAGATTATCACTCGCACCTGGGTACCAGGCGCGGAGGCATGGCTCTACTTGATGAGGTAAAAGGTTTTGATAGAGAGATACACAATATAGAGACTTCCCCATTCAGAACAAAGTTTAAGGATGCGGTTGAAGAGATGCGAGGTAATGCGGGTATAGGATGCATTAGCGATTCCGACCCTCAGCCGCTCCTCATAAACTCAAATCTTGGGACTTATGCCATTTGTTTCGTGGGCAAAATCAACAATCATGAGACATTAAAAAAGCAGTTCCTGGCGTTCAGCGGAGGACATTTCGAAGGGATGAGTGGCGGCAGAATAAACAATACTGAACTGGTTGCATCCATAATAGACCAGAAGTGCGACTTTTTAAAAGGCCTTAAATTTGCACAGGATTCAATAGAAGGTTCAGCTTCAATTTTGGTCCTCTGTGAAGATGGAAGCATAATCGCTTCAAGAGACAAGTTTGGAAGGACACCCATGCTGATAGGGAAAAACAGGTATGGTCATGCGGTGTCATTTGAATCCTTCGCATATGAGAAACTGGATTACGAAACGATCCATGAACTGGGACCGGGAGAAATAGTAAAGATTACTGCAGAAAAGGTGAAGGTGCTTTCGCCGCGGATGAAGAAGAACTGCATCTGTGCATTTCTCTGGTCATATTTCGGATATCCCAACTCCTGCTATGAAAATGTTAACGTTGAAGTCATGAGAAACCTTAACGGTCACATCATGGCAAGAACCGAGGCGGAAGAAGGAAATAAATTTGACTACGATTATGTGTGCGGTGTTCCTGATTCGGGAATCGCCCACGCTATCGGATACGCAAATGAATGCGGCGTTAACTACGCCAGACCATTTATAAAATACACTCCAACCTGGCCAAGAAGTTTTATGCCCGGAACACAGAAGCAGTCCAACAGAATCGCCCAGATGAAGCTGATCCCTATCAAGAAGCTTATTGAGGGCAAGAAACTGCTGTTTGTAGACGACAGTATTGTTAGGGGAAATCAGTTGAAAAGAACAGGAGATTTTCTCTATTCCAAGGGAGCAAAGGAAGTTCATATGAGATCAGCATGTCCTCCGATTATGTACAGCTGCAAGTATCTTGGTTTTGCACGTCAGACTGAAGACAGGGAGCTGATTGCCCGTGAGACAATCCTGGAACTGGAAGGTGAAGAAGGTGAAAAGTATATTGAAGAATACAGCGATGGCAGAACAGAAAGGGGCAAGGAATTAAGGAAGGCTCTTTGCAAAAAGATGCACTTCGACTCACTGGAGTTCCAGAACATCGAAGGGATTCTGGAGGCGATAGGGCTGGAAGAGGACAGCGTTTGCACCTACTGCTGGAGCGGAAAGGAAAAATAACAGATGAACACGAATTCTAAATCTGATGCATATGCAGCATCCGGAGTGGATATTACGGCGGGTTACAAGGCCGTGCAGCTCATGAAGGAGCATGTTGCCAGGACAAATATTGAAGGAGTTATGTCAGATGTTGGCGGTTTCGGAGGGCTTTTCGCTCCGGACATGAAGGGCATAAGTCAGCCGGTTCTGGTAAGCGGAACAGACGGAGTCGGAACCAAACTGAAGCTTGCTTTCCAACTGGACAGGCACGATACCATCGGAATCGACTGCGTTGCAATGTGTGTTAACGATATTATCTGCTGCGGAGCGAGGCCGATGTTTTTCCTTGACTACATAGCCTGCGGGAAGAACCATCCGGAGAGAATCGCAGAAATCGTGAAGGGTGTTGCTGAAGGCTGTGTTCAGTCGGGAGCGGCATTGATCGGCGGTGAAACAGCAGAGATGCCGGGATTTTATCCTGAAGATGAGTATGACCTGGCGGGGTTCGCTGTTGGAATGGTGGACAGAAGCAGGATGCTTGACAAGAGAAATGTGGCTGCGGGAGATGTGATTATCGCCTTGCCATCAAGTGGCGTTCACTCAAACGGCTTCTCCCTGGTGAGAAAGGTGTTTGACATTGAAAAGGCAGACAAGGTTCTTCTGGAACAG
>JAQVOT010000071.1 GCA_028702415.1 Eubacteriales bacterium | reverse complement strand
ACACCGATGAAGTGCATCTGGCCCTTCTGTGTGTGCTCCACGACATAGGAAAGCTGGCCGTTCCTCTGGGGATTCTGCACAAGAAGGGGAGTCTCACTGACGATGAATGGGAGCTGATGAAAACACACGTTGAAAAGGGTTATGAAATCGCAATGAGCTCTGTGAATTATATTCCAATAGCGAGGGCAATAAGACATCACCACGAGCGATGGGACGGCAAAGGTTATCCGGATGGTCTCAGTAAGGAAACCATTCCTTTTCTGTCTAGAATCATCTCGGTTATTGACGCCTACGATGCGATGATCAGCGTTCGCCCATACCATGAACCACTGTCAAAGCAGCAAGCCATGGGGGAACTTCAGAAAAAAGCAGGCACACAGTTTGATCCGAAGATAGTCAGCGAGTTCATACATCTTTTTAGCGAGGATGGCAAGGGTTTTGACGCGGATATTTTCAATGCAAAACCGGATTCTGAAGAGGATGATAAAAGGCCAGGCTCAAATCAAAAAAACAATACTGTAAAAATGGATGCGGAAGCAGAAGAAGTAACAACCATTTCTTATGTGAAGTATTCACTGGATAAAGATTACCATGTCATAGAGCATGATGAGGCCTTCAATAAACTTACAGGATATACAGATGAGGACATTGAAAAATTGCACCTTACCCAAGGAGATCTTGTTCCGGAGAGAAGCAAATTGCAATTTTTTACCATGGTATTTGAACAGCTGCGCAGAAACCAGAGTGAATACTTCGAATTCATACTTCTTAAGAAAGATGGCACTGAAATTCCTGTTTTCTGTTTGGCCAAATATTTCTATCACTCTGCAACAAAAAAGGAAGAATACAACGTTCTTTTGCTGGAGGTCACCAGAACTAATGCGGCGAGCATGATTTATCGTGATGAAAAGAAACGGGCCGAAAACAGGCTGGAGGTCTGGGAGGATACTTTCAGAAGAGATTCTCTTACAGGTCTGTTCAACCATTCCGCATTCGTAAATGAAGTCGAGTTGAAGCTTCTTGATAAGGCTTTCAGGACGGTCCTGCTGATGATGGATGTGGATGACTTCAAGAATTATAATGATACGTATGGACACAGAAACGGAGATGAATTCCTGGTTGCTACGGCGGAAGCCATACAGGATAGTCTTCGTGAAGCTGACATTTCCGGAAGGCTGGGCGGAGATGAATTCGCGGCAGCTATATTTTTCCCGAAAGAGGTTTCCGAGGCAGCGATCAGAAACAGAGTGGAGGAGACCTTCAAGGTGATTTCCAGAAAAATCAGAACCGCGAAAAACAGCACAACCGTATCCATGGGTGCGGCAGTTTCCGGAGAAGAAATCAATAATTTCACTGACCTTTATGATGCGGCGGATGCGGCACTTTACAGATCAAAGGCCGAAGGCAGAAACTGCATCAACTGGTAGTAAGCTGTGTATAATCCGAGAGCAAAGTATCATCGCTCTCGGATTTTTTATTGAGATTTTTTAATTGCCAGAATCACGGCTCCGATGTCCGGTTCGGCCAGGGGTTCCACATACTCCATGCCGTTTGCCGCCAGAATCCGGCTGAATGGGCCGGTGATGAATTCACCCATCTTGAAGACTCCGCCGGTACCACTGCAAGGAACGGGCAGGCTGCAATATGTACTGACCGAGTCGTCCTTTGCCAAGTCGCCCTTTGCTGCCGAATCAGATATAGAGCCTGATGCCTGGTCGAAGCCTAAACGCTTATATATTGCCAATGCGAATTCCGCCAGCTGGGCAGCCGCATCATGTAGGATTTCCTGCGCGTGAGGGTCCCCTGCCTTGGCCAGTTCTGAAACCATTGGGGCCAGACCGGCGATTCTGGTTCTGTCCAGCTTCCATTCCTCAACCACCCGGGTTACAATTGCATCGTCCGTGTCCAGATCCAGAATCCGGCGAACCTCGTCATAGAGAAGTGTACGCACATCGCGACCATCGCTTTGACGTTGAAATTCCTGAATGAGCCTCCAACTGATCCAGTAGCCACTGCCTTCATCACCACCCAGCGCATAGTGCCAGCCACCACAGCGGACGTAATCGCCCCGCTCATTTTTTCCGCATCCCACAGAACCGGTGCCTGCAATTATATTGATCCCGGGTCTGTCTCCCAGAGCACCCGCCAGAGCATTCTCGCAGTCGTTGCCTAAGGCAAGGGGCAGGTTTTGAAGGCCTCGCCTGATTGCATCTCCTATTAGCGGTGTATCCGTAGCCACATCACCGTAGCCGGCGCATCCGACGAATGCAAAAGCAATATCCTCAGGATTGATGGCTCCGTGAATATCATATGCACCATAGGTCACCTCAATCAGGCCCTCCGCCATTATTGCCCGGAGGCCTTCGTAGCCGCACTGAAGATAGTGACAGCCGGGACCTGTAAACTCATTTATTACGTTCAGGTTTTCGTCGCAAAGAGTGAAACTGGTTTTTGTTCCACCTCCGTCGACACCCAGATAGTATTTCATGTGTCACCTCCCATGATTTATCTGCATATATTATAACAGACAATGGTATAATATATGATAAAGAAAGGAAGGGTTATGGAAAACAACATCACAGGCCAGCAGCGACTGGAGGAACACGTAAAGAAAACTTTATACGAAAACAATGTGGTTCAGAAGGCGACAATAAACGGTCTCATGGAGGGCCGTGAAGGGGGGTGCTCCTTCGATGAGAGGACCATTACCTTCCAATTTCCCGTACTGGAGTGGCAGGCTAACCGTGTAGGCAAGATGCACGGAGGTGCCATATGCACTGCCTTCGATTTGACCATCGCTGCACTTGCCCGGTTTTTTGCCGGAGAGAATTTCGCACCGACTATTTCACTGAACGTGAATTACATGCGCCCCATAGATGTGGGAGATGTTCTTATGGTTCGTGCAAAGGCAGTCCAGAACGGCCGCAGGATCACACAGCTTACAGGAGAAGCTTTCGCCGGAAGTACAGGCAAGATGGTCGCAATTGCAACCTCAACATATATGAATGTGGACACTGTGGAGGAACATAAGAAACCGGAGACCGCAAAGAAGCAGTGCACGGGAGCGGAGTGAATAAAGTGAAGCAAAGAAGTGTCATAACCCGGTAGCCCTTGCGCCCCAAGGGTTTGCGGGGTTTTTTGTTTATGGAAAGGCTTGGTTTTGCACGAAAAAAATGAAAAAACAGACTAAAGTCGCTGATCTTTCATCAAAGAACAGCAAACTAATATAAAAATACCTGTTGAAATACCACAAACTAAGCATTAAAATGTAATTGTCCTAGAGAATAAATGATAACTGATAATTACACTAAAAAGGGACGGAAAAGAGGGATAAGATGATAAAGTCAATAATTAAGACTTTCGCTGACTGTGCGTATCTGATTGACATTTTTGTAAAAGGCAGATAAAAGATACGAAAAATAAAAACTCAAAGTTTTTTGTGCAGCCTAAGGGCTGCTTTTTTCTTTTTTGGAAAGTTCATGGTATGATATAGCGGAAATAATTTCTAAGGGAACCGGTACATATATATTGACATGAATGAGCAGAATGAAATAGTGACAGATTATCGTATAATAAGAAGCGGCAGGAGAACCATAGGGCTCTCCATGACAGACGAGGGTCTTGTTGTTCGCGCCCCTTACCGTGCAAGCCAGGGAAGTATCGAGAAGTTTATCCGGGAAAACGGAAGCTGGATTGCAAAGGCAGCAAAGCGGCAGAGTAAAACCATGGCACTTGCCATGGATCAGGGGCCTATAACTGCACAGGAAATCGCAAGTCTGACAGCCCGCGCAAAGGCCATAATTCCTGAACGGGTTTTCTATTACGCCCGGATTATGGGAGTGAATCCCGGCAGGATTACTATAAGATGTCAGAAAAGCAAATGGGGAAGCTGCAGTGGGAAAGGCAATCTGAACTTCAACTGCCTGCTTTTGATGGCCCCCATGGAAGTGATGGATGCTATACTGGTTCACGAGCTTTGCCATCTCAAGGAGATGAATCATTCCCCACAGTTCTACAAGGAAGTCCTGCAGGTTTACCCGGAGTACAGGAGATGGCACAGGTGGCTTAAGGATAACGGGGAAGTGCTGATGAAAAGGGTCTGGGCGGTTAACTGCTGACAGGTTGTCTAATGTTGCTTTCCCAATACAAAAAAACAACAATAAACACGTCGAGAACACCTTGACTTCATCTAGATAAATCGGTATAGTGCACGTACAGAGAGGGAGAGAAATTGAACTCTCGAGTATATAGATTTTTAGAAGTTTCTGAATTGAATCGCTGCTCTCGTGAGACCCCGGATGATGTGGGGGAAATAGGAAGAATATAAGAGAGAGTGACAGGAATGAAAAGACAACTGAATAAGGATCTAAAGGCACTGAAAAAATGAGGTGATGGAAATGAGGGTGTTGCAGGTAGATAAGTAATGGGCTACGCGTCGAAAAGATGTCGTAGCCCATTTTATATGTTATAATGACTATAAAAAAGGAAGATCAATAGATGACAAGAAGAGAAATTGAGGTTACAGATATCAATGAAATAGAAGGTATGCTGAGCAGGGCAAAATTTTTGCACCTGGGACTGGTGGATCGCGGTAGACCCTATATTGTTCCGATGAACTACGGTTACGAAATGAATGAGGGTCGCCTGACACTGTATCTCCACAGCGGTATGAAGGGGCACAAGATGGATCTGATCATAAACAACCCCGACTGTTGTTTTGAACTCGAATGTGACGTGAAACCCTTTAATGGTGTAAAACCTTGTATGAACGGAATGTCGTATTGTTCGGTTATGGGCCGAGGGCGAGCTGAAATTATTGAGGGATATGAAGCCAGAAAAAGAGCAATGAATATCTTCATGAAAACTCAGATCGGAGAAGAATATGAGTTTTCAGAAAAGATGCTATCGGCGGTTCACTTAATCAGAGTTGATGTGGATGAGTTCACCGCCAGGAAGAGACCTCTGCCATCAGAAAGATAAACACATATTTGGGACATGGTAAATAGATGGAGAGGGAAAGAAACGGTGGAAATGCTGCTACTTCCTCTTCGGGGAGAAAGTGAAGAAGAATGATAAATAATATGATTTGATAACAAAAAATGCCTATAAACCTTGATACATGGGCATTTTTGTGAGATAATGTGTTCGCTGAAAGGGAGAAATTAGTATTTGTATAATTACCAAAATTACCAAACAAGAAATGGAGGATTCACAAGATGAATAAAACAGATTTAATCGCAGCAGTAGCTGAAGCAGCAGGTTTGTCAAAAAAAGATGCTGGAAATGCAGTAGCAGCAACATTTGATTCAATTACCAAGGCTATGCAGAAGGGCGACAAAGTACAGCTGATAGGATTTGGTACTTTCGAAGTAAGAAAGAGAGCAGCAAGAAAGGCCAGAAATCCTCAGACCGGCGCTGAAATCAAGATTAGCGAGTCAAAGGCTCCTGCTTTCAAGGCTGGAAAAGCTCTGAAGGATGCTGTTAAATAAGTGAATCTGAGCAAGAATTGCACCTGTCCGAAATTTCGGGCAGGTCTTTTTTTATTCGCTACAGGACGAAGTCTTCGGAGTCCAGACCTTTCCACCCGAAACGAATAATGGATACTATTACCGAGCCAAGGATTACAATCTCGGTGAGCACACCGCCGTAGGCTCCCATTATTAGATCATAAACCAGCCATGCGGGGGATACGCAGAAGAGCTCGCTGAGACGGATGAACTTGGCGCTGTTCGAGAAAAAAGCGAAGGTGCTTACCGCATAGGCGAGGAAGGGCAGAATGTCCAGAGGATTGGTCCAGGTGACAAGCATGTATATAATACTTGGAACGCAGAAAACAGGCGCCCAGCCCCGCCACTTCAACCAGCTCCATTTATTATAATTAATCAGAAGCAGGTTTCGAATTATCTGAAGACCCATATTGAAAAGCTCTCCAAAAGCACCAATCAGAAGGAACTGCAGACAATAAAAGACATTGGCGATTGTCTGTACAATATAAAGTGCTCTATTGGATTTTATCTGAAATGAAATTATGAAACAGATAGTTGAGATGACTCCGAAACCGTTTGCTATTATTTTTGTCATTTTCTTTGCTCCTATCTTTGTGAGTATATCATAATTCTGATTTTGCACGAAACAATTTCGAAGGTTAAGCTCTTGCTCGGATTGCAGAGCAGAAAAAAAGTAAGGTATTACAAAAGGTGACTTGAAAAAGTAACTTCACAATGTAAAACTAAATTCACAGTGAACGAATAAATTCACAATGCCAAGGGCTCAGGACAATATCCAGAGTCCTTTTTGCTTGCCTTTTAATGAAAAAGTA
>JAQVOT010000070.1 GCA_028702415.1 Eubacteriales bacterium | reverse complement strand
CAACGGCCATCCGGGCTGGATGCTGGCAGGTATCTATGGGGATGACGGCATATTTAGGGATTCTTATTTACTGTTTTTTTCATTTAGAAACTGTTCGATTAAATGATTTATTTCCTCTGGTTTATCAGTATTAGAATTGTGTCCTGCCCCTTCTATCCAGTGTGTGGTTATGCCAGTCTCTTTTTCCCACCTCTTGGTATACCTTATACATGATCCTGCATGGTCCTGTGTTCCACATAATATCATTGCCGAGCATTTAATCTCATATGGAAGATTTGCCTCAATAGCCTCTGCCAAAATTCTGAATCCATGGCCAGAAAGAGCTGCATATCTTTTCTGGTCTCCGTCATAGACCATCATCATGTCATGCATCAATTTACGTCCATAATCAGATGTTGCAACGCCATCTGTACCCTGTTTCAGTAAAGTTTTCCATGGATAATGACGGTAAATGGGTTTCATTCTCTTGAGAAGCCACAGTTCAATTGATGTAAAATATTTTCTCTGGAGCGGTGCAGAATCTATTGGGATAAAGCCTTTTATCCTGTCAGGAAAAAGTTGACAGTACATCTGACCAACATATCCTCCCATTGACTGACCTATGATTATTGGATTATTAAATCCGTTCTGCTTTAGAATTTCATCTAGCCACCTAGCTTTATCAGCAAGGGAAAAAGAAAGTTCGAAAGGCCAAGAAGTCGCATGACCAGGCGCATTCCACACAAAGACAGGGTATTTCCCTTCAAAATATTCGATCTGTTTATCAAATAATCTCTTATCAGCTGTAAGTCCTGGCAAAAAAACCAGTTCTTTATCCTTGTTAAGAGCATCTATATTGATCCAGTAATGAATATCGCCTTTATCTGTCGTAAATGTCATTTCTATCACGTCTTTTCTCCCCTTAATTCAAAAAGCAATTCACTTTTTTCAAACATTTATTTCACTTTTCTTCATATTCACTTACACGGTCTTTTCGATTTGATCCAGCCATTTGCCCTCGATAGTAAATTAAGAAATCTCTCTTTACTTTCTGCCATAATGGTAGAACACAATCTGCGCTTTGTAAAGACTATGGCGTATAGCTCGATACTGCCGGATTCAGTTCACAATCATGGACACTTCTTTACTTATTTTTCCTTTCTTTATCTCAAATCCCACAGCTCCCTGCAGATCATTTCTGTAAGTCTTAATTCCTCGGGACCCAAGCCGCTCCAGAACTTCCGGCGTGGGATGCCCATACATGTTTTTTCCAACCTGTATAACTGCCAGTTCAGGATTTACTGTCTCAACAAATGCATCTGAGGAGCTGTATTTGCTGCCGTGGTGACCCACTTTCAGGATTGTGGATTGCAGTTTATTGCCTGTTTCGGATATGAGTTCCCTTTCCCCCTCTTCTCCCATGTCTCCTGTGACAAGTAATGTGATTTCATCTTCGGCTCCAAACATAGACCTGTTTTCGAAATGCACCTTGAATACCAGGCTCATGGTATTCTCGTTCTCTTCGTCCTGCAGCATTTTCACATATTCAGAATCAGTTTTTCTTTCCGGCCAAAGTACCTCTATATATTCCCGATGCCTGTTAATAATCCCACCTTTTCCAAGGATTATATTTTGTCCGTAATGAATATATTCTATGTCTTCGGAATTAAGTCCGGTTTCTTTAATTATCTGTTCTTCCTTCGGCCTGTTTCCCTCATAAACATAAAGCTTTTTTATCATGCCCTCACGAGACAGTTCACATATTCCCTTATAGTGGTCTGTATGCAGGTGTGTTACGAAAGCTCCGTCAACCTGCCCCATACCATTCTTAAGAAGATAACTACCGAGAGTTTTCTTTCCAAGATTGTAGTTGAGATTTCCGCCACCATCGATCAGGTATGTTCCCTCTGACTGAATACACATACAGTCCCCCTGGCCCACGTCAACAAAAGTAAGGTTGCAATCCTCAAATTGGTCTCCTGCAGCATATGCAAAGGCAAAGGATATCGTCAAGATAATTGCACATATCTTTGCCGCATATTTAATTCTATCTTTAAGCTTTTCGCTAGCAGATGCTCCTGCTTTGCTTGCCCGGATAAGGGCGAGTCTCCCCTCCTCTGTTGCCAGCGTCAGAAGCGCCAGGTAATAAAATGCCATTAGCCATAGGGGCGGACTGGTTATCTGAAATGTAGTTACCCCGCTTATTTCAGCAGTATCGTTTATCCACTGAAGAATATGACAAAGGTATTTGACAGCTTTTGCACCGATATCAAATAGCAGCAGATCATTGAACACCATGCTTATAAGCCCCGCGGGCATTATTAGACCTGCCAGAAATATCACAGGGACATTTATTATAACCGCTATAAGGGACAGGTAGTTGAAATTGTAAAGGATAAAAGGTCCCAGTCCTATTTGGACCACAAGACTTGAAAGAAGCATTCCGGTATAAAACTTCTTAATAAAGGGCATCCCAAGAAAAAGCGTCAGTACTGCAAGAAATGACATCTGCAAACCCACATTAAAAAGCATAAAAGGATTATTTATCAGAACACAAATCAAGACCAGTAATGCCGCATTGTTTAGATCGTATTTTCTATTGCTTAGCTGGGCGAAAACATGCAAAAGCACCATAATCACCGCTCTCACAACCGAAGGAGAGAAGTTTGCCATCACCATGTAGCAGCCAAAGAATGCGCTGTTAAATGCAAAAAATCCCACACCTCTCCTGCCACATATGAGGCCTCTTGTGAGATTTCCCAGCAATGTCCATATTTTTAGTATAAATCCATATATTATTCCAATATGAAGCCCGCTTACGGCAAGAATATGAGCAGTTCCATTCCTCTGATACACCTCCAGCGTATCCTCGTCAAGGTCGCCCTTGTCACCGAACATAATGGCTTGCATTACTGCCGCAGTATCCCTGTCGGTAGCTTTTCTCAAATGTGCGATAAAAGACTCCTTTATTAAATATAATTTTCCAGAAAATGAGTTTTGGGACACGTCCCCAGAACTCATTTGGGGACGTGTCCCAAAACTCATTATGTTGTCGGCGGTCATGGTTACGGGGATCTTCTGTGATTTCAGATACAAATTGTAATCGAAGCACCCCGGATTGCGTCTGCCGGGAGGTACAGATAGAGTTCCCCTTGCCTCTATTTCATATCCGGGTATCACTTTTATATCATCATTAAAGTACTTTACAAGCACATTTCCATCTTCTGATTTCACAGTCATCTGGACATATTTGTCTCCCGAAGCGGCAGTCTTTTTTTCAACTTCGCTTACTTTTCCTGTAATAACAGTGATGCCCGTTTGCCCGGCAATATTCATCATTTTTTCCTGCTGGCTATCGAGTTTACCGGACTGAACACAATAAGTTATTCCTCCCGAAAAATACGAGATCAGTATAAGCAGAGCAATTATTTTTCTCTTACCATGCCTATCCCGCCTGTGGAAATATAAAGCAAGTGCTAGCAATGTGACTCCTGTACATACTGTCGAAGCTGTTCCCATATATTGTTCAATTAAAATAGCCGCCACAATGCCGACGGCCAGAAATAACAGTGGTCTACGCAGCACCATAATACCCCTTCCTTTAACGGAATTTACAGAATAATTGTACCATTTATTTCCATTTTGTCAATATTTACCAAAACAAAAAGAGCCCGCGATTTGCGAGCTCTTCATTATTTTATTGCTTTTGTTTACAGCAAATCTTTTCTGCTCAGATTGATTCTTCCCTGTGAGTCGATTTCAATAACCTTAACTGTTACTTCGTCACCAACGTTGAGAACATCTTCAACCTTTTCAATTCTTTCCTTGGCTATCTTGCTAATATGAACAAGACCTTCCTTGCCAGGGAGAATTTCAACGAATGCACCGAAGTTCATGATGCGGGTAACCTTGCCTGTGTAGATTTCGCCTGCTTCAGGTTCCTTAACCAGCATTTCAATTTCCTTCTTAGCTGCTTCAAGACTTTCTCCATCAGGGGATGCGATGAATACCGTGCCTTCGTCATTGATGTCAATCTTAACGCCGGTTCTGTCAATGATTCCATTGATGGTTTCTCCGCCCTTACCGATTACAACTCTGATCTGTTCAGGCTTAACCTGTATTGTTATTATCCTAGGAGCATATGGTGACATTTCCTTGTTAGGTTCAGGAATATCTTCAATCATAGCTTCCATGATATGCATTCTGCCTGCTTTGGCCTGAGCCAGTGCATTTTCCAGAATTTCTCTTGAAAGTCCATGAACCTTGATGTCCATCTGGATTGCGGTTACACCCTTGGCAGTACCTGTTACCTTGAAGTCCATATCCCCCAAGAAATCTTCCATACCCTGAATATCTGACAGAATAGCCATCTTCGATGAACCATCCTCTTCGACTCTTTCAATAAGTCCCATGGCTATACCTGCAACAGGAGCCTTGATTGGAACACCGGCATCCATCAGCGCCAGACATGCACCGCAGGTTGAACCCATTGAAGTTGAACCGTTTGAAGATAGAACTTCCGATACCACGCGGATCGCATAAGGGAATTCCTCTTCACTTGGCAGCACCGGAAGAATTGCTCTTTCTGCTAAAGCACCGTGACCGATTTCTCTTCTGCCGGGGCTCCTCATTCTCCCTGCCTCGCCTACTGAATAAGGTGGGAAGTTATAGTGATGCATGTATCTCTTTTCTGTCTGTTCAGTAATTCCGTCGATAGTCTGCTTTTCAGAGAGAAGTCCCAGTGTGCAGATCGAAAGAACCTGGGTCTGTCCTCTCTTGAAAAGACCGGTTCCGTGAGCTCTTGGCAGAACACCGTGTTCGATCCACAGAGGTCTGATTTCATCAAGCTTGCGGTTGTCAGGACGTATACCTTCATCCAGAATCATTCTTCTGACCTGCTCTTTTGTGATGTTGTAGAGAACGCTGCCGATATCCTTGCGGTTGTCAGGATAAATCTCTGCGAAAAATTCCTTGGCCTCTGCTTCTACAGCATCCATTTTATCCTGTCTTTCAAGCTTGTCTTCGGTCTGGATTGCTGTTCTCATCTTGTCTTCTGCATAAGCACGAACAGCCCTGTCGATATCTTCAGGGACCTTGTAAAGCTCAACTTCAACCTTTGGTTTTCCTACTTCATCAACGATCTGCTCGATGAACTCAACGATCTTCTTTATCTCTTCGTGAGCAAACATTATCGCGTCCAGCATAACATCTTCCGGAACCTCCTGAGCACCTGCTTCAACCATCATTATGGCTTCCTTGGTACCGGATACCGTCACGTGCATGCATGACTCATTTCTCTGTGCTTCAGACGGATTGATTATGAACTTTCCATCAATCATTCCCACTACTACTGAGCCTGTAGGGCCTTCCCATGGAATATCCGAGATTGACAGCGCAATTGATGAACCGATCATTGCAGCGATTTCACTTGGTGCATCGTTGTCGACACACATTACTGCTGCAACCACCTGAACGTCATTATAGTATCCCTTCGGAAACAAAGGTCTTAATGGCCTGTCCATCAGCCTTGAGCAGAGAACCGCTCTTTCGCTTGGACGACCTTCTCTCTTGATGAATCCTCCCGGAATCTTGCCTGCTGCATACATCTTTTCTTCGTAATCGCATGAGAGCGGGAAAAAATCGATGTCAGGCCTTGGTTCCTTCGATGCGCATGCGGTAACGCTGACAACTGTGTCACCATACTTTACCCACGCCTGTCCGTTAGCCAGTTCGCAAACCTTGCCGATTTCCACTTCGAGCAATTTGCCCCCTATGGCTGTTCTGAATGTTTTGTAATCTTCGTATTTCATTATTTACAACTACCTCCTGTAAATTAACTTCCTGTGCCGCGAAGACTGCGGCTGAATATGCCGTAATAACGGCTGCATATAAACGATAAAAGGCGGATGCATAACTGCCCCGCCATTAAATCCTACTTTCTGAGTCCCAATCTAGCTATGAGTGCTCTATATCTTTCAATGTCCGTTTCCTTCAGATAGTTGAGCAGGTTTCTTCTCTGTCCTACCATCTTCAGTAGCCCTCTTCTTGAGTGGTGATCCTTGTGGTGTGCCTTCAGATGTTCATTCAGGTCATTGATTCTGAAAGTCAGAATAGCAACCTGCACTTCCGGGGAACCTGTGTCACCTTCTTTTAGCTGATACTCTTTGATAATTTCAGCTTTCTTTTCTGTAGTAATCATTATGTTTTCCTCCTTGTTATTTATTCACCTGATGCCGAGTCGCCGTCGGAGAGTCGTACAACTAAGCCTCAAGTACAATCATGCCTTTTGATGCTACCACTTATAGCCTATTATTGCAAGTGTTTTCTATACTTTCTGACATGAATATCGTGTCAGAAGAATAATGGAGCGGATGAGGGGAATCGAACCCCCAACCTCAGCTTGGGAAGCTGATATGTTACCACTACACCACATCCGCCCGACTAAAGTATTGTAACACATTTTC
>JAQVOT010000069.1 GCA_028702415.1 Eubacteriales bacterium | reverse complement strand
CCGAAATCACCTGCGAGGGGAGATTTCAGAATTGACCATGAATAAATCATGCCTCCCAGAAGTAGCGTAAGTGAACCGAAGGCCAGAAACAGCCAGCGTATGTTATTTGTATTTTCCATTGCGTTCATTCCTTTCATACTTCTGTGGAGACTATGTTCTCGGCGTTGTACCGCTTACGGAGAAGCGGTTTTTCAATTTTACCGGTTGGGTTACGGGGAATATCTGCGAATATGATTACTCTAGGTCTTTTGTAGCGAGGCAGATCCATACAGTAAACTTCAATGGCTTCTTCATATAAATCCCTACCTTCCTTGAGTTCAATGATAGCTGCTGCGATTTCTCCAAGGCGGGGATCAGGGAATCCTATAACGGCAACATCCTTGATATCCTCGTGCTTTCTCAGGAAGTCCTCTATCTGAACAGGATAGATGTTTTCTCCACCGGATATGATAACGTCTTTCTTACGGTCAACAAGATAGATGAAATCGTCTTCGTCCATCTTTGCCATGTCTCCTGTAAATAGCCAGCCCTCTTGCAGTACTTCCTCGGTTGCTTCAGGGTCATTGTAGTAGCAGGTCATGACTCCCGGACCCGATACTGCCAGCTCACCTACAGTGCCCGGTTTAACATCGTTTTTTTCGGGATCAACGATTCTCGTTTTCCATCCGTATCCGGCCTTACCTATGGCACCAACCTTGTGAACATTTTCCAGACCAAGGTGGACGCATCCAGGACCGATTGATTCTGACAGACCGTAGTTTGTATCGTATTCGTGGTGAGGGAATACACCGTTCCATCTCTTTACAAGACTCGGGGGTACAGGCTGAGCGCCTATGTGCATCAGTCTCCACTGGTCAAGCTGGTATTCTTTCAGGTTAACCTGGCCGGAATCAATTGAATCCAGAATATCCTGAGCCCATGGAACCAGCAGCCAGACTATTGTACAACGCTCATCTGAAGCGGCCTTCAGAATGTATTCGGGTTTGGTTCCCTTGAGGATTACGGCCTTGCTTCCGGAGAATAAACTCCCGAACCAGTGCATTTTGGCTCCCGTATGATATAGAGGAGGAATGCAGAGAAATACATCATTCCTGGTTTGCTTATGGTGATTCTGCTCGCATCTGGCCGCGTGGGTCAGTGATAGGTGCTTGTGGAGGATTGCCTTAGGAAATCCCGTTGTTCCCGAAGAAAAATAGATTGCCCCATCATCATTATCTGTAATTGTAATGGCAGGTTTTTTTTCAGAGCAGTACTGGACGCACTGATCGTAACTGTCTGCGAATGTGGGACAGTCCTCGCCAACATAGAGCATAGTTCTCACTTTAGGAATGAGATCGCAAATGCTTTCCATACGACCCACAAATTCCGGGCCGAATACCAGTCCGCTGCAGTCAGCTTTTTTCAGACAGTACTTGATTTCATCAGCTGTATATCTGAAATTCAGGGGAACGGCTAGGGCTCCTGTCTTAAGTATCCCGAAGTAAACCGGAAGCCACTCTATGCAATTCATCATGAGAATTGCAATCTTATCACCCTTTTTAACTCCCCGGGTGAGCAGCAGATTGGCAAACCTGTTAGCACTTATGTCAAATTCCTTCCAGGTTATTTCTTTTCTTCCCGCTTCGTGAGGATTGGGTTCGATCAGTTCGAATTCCTTCCAAGTGTGACGAGCATTGGCTTCAGCCTCCGGGTTGATCTCAACCAGGCTGATGTCAAAGGGGAATTCTTTGGCATTTCTTTCAAGATAATCTGTAATTGGCATCATGTCCTCCTTTGCATTTGTCGCTTGTGTGAGGGCCCTATATAAAACAAGCCCTCTGTCCCTTAAGGACAGAGGGCGATAATATCGCGGTACCACCTCTATTCACTGATTTTTCACGAAATCAGCCTCAACAAGTACGACATTGAAAAATGTTTATACTCTCGTGCTGTAACGGGCACAACCCGTCGTACCTTTGAAGTACGCAGCTCACGGAATGTATTCGGTCTGCTCTAGCTGTTGTCTCACACCACCCGACAACTCTCTGTAAGCATCCTTCAGACTTACTTTTTTCCGGTCAAAGCCTTTGAGTGTAATTAAATTATGACTGTATTATACTTGCGCGCTAATTCCTTTGCAAGGGTATTTTTATGTTTTTTCAACAATTTTTTTATTGCTTATTATTACACAAAACCAAAAACAGAAATATTGGTCTATATTTTCGCCAGAAAGCTGTTACGAGGCATTTCGTAATCAATTTTGAAGCTGAAACTGAGCATTGGATACTTCTCTTCGAAATAATTTCTATTGCAGCCGCCATTGCCAATCATATTCGAGAATGATTCGCTGCAGGAAAAGAAGGTGACGCAGGTATCGGAAAGATCGGTATCAGCACCGGATTCATGGCAACGGGAACTTGAATAAGAAGGCTTATGAAGCAATTTTTCTAGTTGGGCTTCAAGCTCCTCACGAGCTAATTCACCCTCCACAAGTTGCCTGAAGGCAGGATGGTAGGTGTGTCCTTGAGTGCGGTCTCTGTCTGAACCTGAGCCGCTGATGAGATCTGTGGATTTTAGCCCCACACGGATTATCCTGATACCCGCCGCTACAAGAATCCTGTACATTTCCTTGGTTATTGTTACCGCCTCTTCAGTGCTTAAGGCATGGAATGTGCCGGCCTTGTACATGTCATATAGGGGCGTATCTTCAAGTACTATAGTTGGGTACAATCTGGCAATTGAGGGACCGATTTTCACGGTTTCCTTAGCAGAATAGATGCACTTTTCAAGATTATCTCCAGGAAGGCCTATCATCAGCTGAATACCCAGCTCGAAACCGTAATCCTTAATAAGATCACAGGCCTCATAGACCTGAGCTGCGGTATGACCGCGATTAGATTCAGCCAGAACCCTATCGTCAAAGCTCTGGACACCCAGTTCTATTGTATCAGCATCGAAACGGCGAAGGTTATCCAGAATTTCAGGGCTTATATAATCAGGCCTTGTTGACATGTGAATCCGGTCTATTTTGCCTGCCTGCTTGTATTCCCGGGCAACCTGCAGAAAAGCAGACTGCTCCCGGATTGGAAGGCCGGTGAAACTGCCACCGAAAAATGCCAGCTCAATGGTTTCAAGACCACGGCCGGTTAAAGTGGGCAGGTACTGTTCAATTATGTTCCTGACATCTTCGGGACCCACATCAGCTGTCCTGGCGGTGATGGCTTTCTGATTGCAGAAAACGCAGTCATTGGGGCATCCTCGATGTGGTATGAAGACAGGTATAATAGCATGTTTCTTCATAATCAGATTATTCAATCGCAATAATACTGCCGATATCTTCAAGAGCATAATTTTCAAACCATACAGGGAGAATATTACGGCTCTTGATGAAGCCGGTTATTTTTTTGAAATCGGGATGAACAGACAGGTCGCCGTTAAAGACGATGGCTCGCTGGTCCTTCATTCCATCTGAATTGATATAAATGTTTCCGGCGGTTCCGCCAATGAATCCGTACTTGAATCCATTCAGCTTTATATGTCCCTGCTCGATCAGGAGAACCTTTGCTCCATGGGTTTCCAGAGGGCGAGACAGTCCTTCATCGGATACGATAAAGCTTTCGTTGTCTACAGGGAGGCACATGCATCTGGTGTAGCCCTGACGAACCCCCAGAACCCTGGTATTATCGTGTGGAATATCCGAGCTTCCGGGGCGTGATTCCGGGTTGAGACTTCTCCGCCAAGCAAAGAATGCCTCCATCAGCTCAGGGTCCGTTTTTTCAATCATATGAAGAAAGTAGTCCCGGGTGCATACGGCATTATAGATTATGTCATCGGGATATTTAGGCCCCAGTTTTTCGGGGTCTCCCACAAAGATGCCGGCTTCACTCCACAGTCCCAGCTGGCACATATAAATATCCGCATGGGTGGCCAGTCGTCTGTCAACATGAATGGATTTTGTTGAACTCAATGTACCATCCTCATTCCTTACAAGCCCGAGAGTCCTGTCTATGTCGGTGGTTTTTTGATTTATTATTCCGTATTCAGTTACGGTGTTGATTTCGTAGCCCTGCTTAACCAGAAACTCCATCAGAGGCCGGCCTGCATGGCGGGATATATATACTTTTTTCATATGAGCATTATATAGCCATATGTACTGGTTTTGCAAACAGCAGATTAGTGATATACTACTGCCATGGTGAAAATAGGTAACAGCTGGGACAAGGTTCTCGAAGGTGAATTCGAGAAGGAATATTACGTGAAACTCAGAGAGTTTCTCAAAGAAGAGTATGGCACATACAGAGTCTATCCCGATATGTACCATATTTTTAATGCACTTCAGCTGACCGCTTATGATAAGGTTAAGGCGGTCATCATCGGCCAGGATCCCTATCACGAGCCCGGGCAGGCGCATGGGCTGTGTTTCAGTGTAGAAAAGGATGTGAAACAGCCTCCAAGCCTTGTTAATATTTTCAAGGAGCTCAGGACAGATCTTGGTATTGTCCCGCCGGCTCATGGGAATCTGACATCCTGGGCAAAGCAGGGGGTTCTGCTTCTGAATGCGGTGCTTACCGTTCGTGAGCATGAGGCCAATTCCCATAAGGGAAAGGGTTGGGAGATATTCACGGACCGGATTATTGCACTTCTGAATGAGAGAGAGGAGCCCATTGTGTTCATTCTTTGGGGAGCTAATGCAAAGGCAAAGGCAAGCCTGATCACAGCTTCTCGACACCATATAATTACTGGTGCACATCCAAGTCCCTTGTCTGCACATAATGGCTTCTGGGGAGGAAAGTATTTTTCGAAAACAAATAGTTTTCTTGAAGAAAATGACATTGAGCCCATCGATTGGAGAATATAATGGGATACTTAGTGCTCTATTGGAGCTTTATGATAATTGGATATATCGTGGCCAACAGGTTTGCCGCCAGGGGAATTTTTTTGGGCTGGATCCAGAAAGCCATGATGATTACCGTCTATGTGCTTTGCTTTGTAATGGGTCTCAGAATGGGAATCAATGAACAGGTAACATCAAATCTGGGGTCCCTTGGCGCAAAGGCATTTATAATTACAGTTTTTTGTGTTGCAGGAAGCATGGTGGCAATTTTTGCAGTGAGAAAAATCCTCGGAATGGACCGATATGGAGATATCAGGAAGTCCGGAGATTCTGAAATATCAGGTTTGAGTTCTGAGGATAAAGAGAGTTCATTGGATATAAAGAGTACGGTAATTATTATTTCGGTGGTGGCAATAGGCCTTGTTCTGGGGGCTTTAGTACTGGCAAAAAAATATCAGGCTATCATGCCTGAATTTGAAAGCGTTTCCGCCACAAGTCTTACCGTGCTTCTGTGCATTTTGCTTTTCTTTGTAGGCTTTGACCTGGGAGCATCCGGAGAGATTCTTCTGAATCTTAAGAAAGTCGGGTTCAAGGCTATCGCTTTTCCTGTTGCTGCTGTAATCGGAACGCTGGTTGCCGGAACCGCGGCATGTATGATTATGGGATTCAGCTTAAAAGAGGGGACAGCAATCAGCATGGGATTCGGCTGGTATACATATGCACCGGTTGTAATAGCAGGGGCAGGTCAACAGTACATGATAGCCAGTGCTGTTTCCTTTATGCACAATGTGATCAGAGAAACGGCGGGAATTATTCTGATTCCGATTCTGGCAAAAAAAACAGGATATCTGGAGGTTACAGGTATCCCGGGAGTTGCAGCAATGGACATATGCATGCCGATAGTTGAGAGGTCATGCAGGTCGGATACGGTTATCTATTCATTCGCAACAGGTTTGCTTATGTGTATTGTCACATCGGTATGCACGCCCTTAATAATGAGCTTATAGCAGGCCTAACTTCTCATAGGCAGTCTATTGCAGGATTGACATTGTAGAATTTCTTTAGGGCTTCATATTCCGATGAAACCTTTTTCATCGAGGCTGTTTCCATATCATTTGTGGAGGTTCGAATGGCTCTGATCATGATATTTTTTGATGTGTGTTCGAGAGAGGTGAATTCTATCATATCGACGGCATAGCCCGCCGCCTCCAGCTTAAGTCCCCTGAGGGCATCAGTCAGAAGTTCCGTGAACTTGTCCCTGATAATTCCATACTTCAGCATTGGTGCATTGACCGGTTCACTGATCTGTGAGAAAAGTTCATGTTGGCAGCATGGTACAGAGAGAATGACCCGGCTTCCCCAGCGTGTTGCTTTTATAAGAGCATAATCCGTGGCGATATCACAGGCATGAAGTGTAACCACCATGTCAGCGGCAGGCTTTCCATCGGATCTTTCATGGGCTTTATAATCCGCAATATCCCCTGTAAGAAATGTCAGTTCATGGTAAGCAAGTTTTCTCGCCACATCATTACAGAATCGGATAACATCTTCCTTAAGATCAAGACCAATTATTTCCACATCCCGGTTTTGGATTTTTTTGAGATAGTAATACAGGGCGAAGGTAAGATAGCTTTTGCCGCATCCGAAATCGATAATTCTAAGAGTA
>JAQVOT010000068.1 GCA_028702415.1 Eubacteriales bacterium | reverse complement strand
TCCGACAAACTGAAGATTTGTTTTCAGGGAGTTAATAGCTTCTCTGCGGCCGTAGTTCAGGTTCTCTATGTTTCCTAACTCAATTGCTTTCATTGGCTGACCCTCCCTTTGCTCTTGCCTCTCCTCTTGCTTTTGCGAGTATCTCCATCCTTGCTTACCTTTTCAAAAGGAACTGTAGCAAGGACATTTCCTCCCAGGCGTTTCTCGATATCTTCCGGTGTTTTGATGGTATCCCTGGTAATGAACATAATAAGCAAAACCAAAATTGCAATGAATGCCCCTCCTATGAATCCCAGTGCCACATTGCGGGTTTTGTCAGGGCTGACCGGATCCGCAATCGCACGACCATGTTCGAATATTTTCGGCTCATCAGATTCCATAATGTCCGCTATAGTCCGCTTGGCAACCTTGGCAAATTCGTTGGCCATGGCTGCCGCCTCCTCAGGATCAGGAGCAGTAATCGTAACTTTAATTACACGGGTGTCTGCAGGATTCTCTACATTCAGCATGCTCTCGGTTATCTGCTTGTATTTGTAATCTAATCCCAAATTGTTGATTACCTGCTTGACAACCGGATAGGAATAGATCATTTCCTGATAGTCTAATGCCAGCTCACTGGATAACTGAATATCTGCAAGGGATGGTATTGAGGCTGACTGGGATACAACATATACCTTGGCGGTTGACTGGTACATGGGAGTGGCAACGAATAAACTGTAGGCTCCCAGCAGTGCTGCACCCACAACTGCCGCTAGGATGATGATAAGTATCTTTCTCCGCAGCAAGTGAAAGAAGGCCAGCAAATCGATCTCATATACATCCGAATCATAGTCTCTCCGCGTTTTACCATTGCTTGCCCTTTCCTGCAGCAACTCCATCAATAAATCTTTTTCTCTTTTGTCTGTCATATTTATCTCCTGATCAATCAATTGCCTCGTTTCTGATAAGGCTTATTATATTTCTGTTGACTATCTGAAGTGTCTTCTCCTCGCCAATCCATCTCAGCATGGTGCTGACCGCATCTTTGAAAATCGGGGCTCTATTGCCCTCATCGTGGCAGTCGCTGGCTATGAAATGCACAAGATCTGCTTCCAACAGTTTCCTGCACCATTTAGCCCTGTCCTCCAGTGAAAAACCGGTCTTTCTTTTTTTTCGTCCGGCTCCCGGGTTTCTGCCCCCCAGGATGCTCCTGCAGTTCAGTTGGATATAGGCGCCTCTATCGATAAGTTCCCGGACCGCAGCCTCGCTGCCCTCCAGGCATTCGTAACGCTCAGCGTGGGCTATTATGGGTTTGTATCCGTTCAGGTTAAACTCGTCGATTGCACGTGAAATCATGTCTGCTTCAACCCCGGTATTGAACTCTACAAGAACATATGCCGTTCCTGCCAGACTTTTTGCCTTGCCCGCAAGCAGGTCCTCTGCAATGCCCTGGGTGTAATATATTTCGTTGCCCATGAAAATTTTCAGATCCGGATGCCGCTTTTCTGTTTCCAGCTTAAGCTCTCGCAGGGCTGCCTTTGCATATCCCAAATCGTAATCATAATTCACAACTCCAAAGTGGGGGGTTGCGATAATAACCCTTATTCCCTGGTCATATGACTGGTCCATCATCTTAATGGATTGCTCCATGGATTTCGATCCGTCATCAACCCCGGGAATTATGTGACTGTGTATATCCATGTAAATTTCTTTCATTAGTTTATTGCCCGAAATTGTCTGCTCCTACATTCATGGTTTTTGCATTTTCTTCAATTCTGTCACTGATTGCCTGACACAGCTCCGATGGTGTGTAATCCTTCTGGCCGAACATCTCCTGATGGAGTTTCGTCACGTTGCCCGCCAGTGTCTGTGGCAGGAAGTAGTAGAAGGCCATGTCGCTATCCCAGTATAGATGCCAGTCATGAGGCCAGTCTCCCATGGTTTCCAGCTTGTAGTTCGACAGCTGATCCAGTATCTCGGTCATGGTTCCCTTGCTCATGTTGGAGTCGGCTCTGGCGTAGATTTTATCCAGCATGTCCAGCTGATCGGACTTGCTGAGAGTTTTTGCTTTCTCAAATATCTGCACGAAGGCATCCTGATTCCTGGCCGCCCTCTGGACCGCCGTTGCGTCGTGACGGGTTCTCAGATAGCTTACCGCCTGTGCCCCGTCAAGGGTCTGCTGACCGGGCTGGGAAATGCCACCGGGTCCACTATGATTCACATAAGGGTACATGGAATCACTGACGTCAACATCCAGTCCGCCGATTGTATTGATCATAAGTGCGATATCGCTCCAATCAAGACCCATTCCCTCATGGCAGTTAAGATCCATGTTCATGTTCAGTTCTTTCATGGCCGCATAAAAACCACCCTTTTTGTAAGCGTGGTTGCATTTAAAGAACTCCCTGTCCGTGCCTCCGATATAGAAGCTTTCTCCCTCTTCTCTCAGCTGCATGTATGTATCTCTATGTACGGAAATCAATTTTACCTGATTTGTTTTTTCGTTTATGCTTGCCAGCAGTATAATGTCGCTTCTATCCTGATTATCTGTTCCAAAGATAAAGATGTTTCTGAAATTCCTCAGTTCCTTATCCACATCAGCATCTATACCCAGGGAGTCGTCACCATAGATGGTATCTTCAACCTCCTGAGGCTTATCCGCAGAATTCTTATCCTTATTCATTTCTATAGCGAAGACAAGCCCGACTATTACTACAACTGCTATTATTGCTCCAATCAGAATCCTGTTCTGCTTTTTTTGTTTTTTCTGTTCGGCTGTCAGTGCCGATTTATTATCTGCCATAATGCTTTTACTCCCTCCAGATTGGACTCCTGCACACTATACATTGTATGACATAATAAGTTTGCTTTCAAGTATTGATTGTTTTAGGGTAGGGGGAGAGGGAGCTATAAAGGGTGTATATGTAAAATGGCCATGCCCCCGGCATAGCCATAATGTATTATCGAATATTTAGGTAGTATATATCTGCCACTAAACTTCCAGGCTCTTCAACACAGCCTCTATCAACTGTTCAGACGGTCCAGCTTTAAGCCCTCCATCGATATAGATGTCTTCACCTGTAATGTATCTGCAGTCGTCTGATGCCAGGAAATGATAAAGGGCTGCAGCTTCTTTAGGATCACACATGCGAGCCAGAGGTGTCTGTATCTTCATGCAGTTAAGTTCTGTCTCGCAGCCGTCGGCATAGGCCATTGGGGTGTCCATCGTATTAGGACATATACAGTTTACTCTAATGTTCCTGGGTGCCAGTTCCACAGAGGCAACCTTTGTGAGCCCTACTATGGAAATTTTGCTCATGATATAAGGACCGTATCCGGAGTAATCTCCATTGGCGGAATTAGAGGCGGTGTTGAGAATAGTCCCGCCGTCATTCATATATTTCTGTCCATACTTTATTCCGAACACAACACCCATTACATTTATGTGAAATAGAGCTTCGTATGTTTTAAGCTCTGCATCCTCAAGCCTTTCTTCGGGACAAATGATGCCCGCATTGTTTACAATGATATCCAGATTGCCATGCTTCTCTGCTGCAGTTCTCATCAGATTTGATACCGACTCTTCTTTGCTTACATCGGTCTGGATGAAGTCGGCGCCGATTTCCCTTGCCAGTTCCCAGCAGTCTTTAATATCAGCCATAATTACATCTGCTCCCGCTGCCTTGAATCTTTTGACAGTTTCAAGTCCCAGTCCCTGGGAGGCACCTGTTACAACAGCAACCTTGCCGCTAAGATCAAACATCTTTCCCATTCTGATTTCCTTCCCCCGGCAGCAATGCCGGAATTAATTGCTTATTCTGTAAATCATTCGCCTCCCCTGTGAGGTTATAACGAATTTATACCCGCAAAGAGATTTGTTTACTTCATCATCACCGGTATCCACAAGAAGAGGGGCTCCACCCAGTGCGATCATCTTTGCCTCTGTTGCGATTATTTCAATGTTCTCATTTCCTGTAAGTCCTATGACTCTGGCGGAGAGCTGCTGATTTCCGCGACCCAAGATATATCCCTGCCCGCCGATGACAGTCACTATGATATGAGCATGACCAGCAGCTTCACCCTCCAGAAGTTCCACGAGTTGCTTCTCGTTAGCGTCGTTCAAGACAATTTTCCCGTCTTTGATTACATCGACTCCCAGCAGCGTCCCACTCAATTTCATTATATCTGTAATTGCCTTGGTGGTGCTTCCCGGACCAATGATGTAATATTCTCCGGCTTCCATGCGATTTACAACATCTGAAGCGATTGACTGTAAAGTAGCATGTTCTGACATGGAGCTTCCTGCCTTTGCGCTCTGAACGAGACGCCTTTCATATGGGACTGTCATATAGCCGTATAGTCTGGCTGACAGCCTGTCCTCTCTGAATGCGTCCTCATCTATGTCCATTACTTCCATGTCTTTCAGACTCATTTTGCCACCGCCAAAAAGAAACATATCTGCGGCTTCGCCGGCTTTATGGGGGGATGCTCCGTAAACTCCGGAGTGTATTTTAACCCCCGCAGGAATTCCGATCACCGGGATTCCTGTGCTTACAATGCTACACAGATCTCTGGCAGTGCCGTCGCCGCCGGCAAACAAAATCAAATCTACATCCATGTCTTTCAACAGGCCAGCGGCCATTTTTGTGTCCTCTGCAGATGTCATTTCTGTAGGATCTTTGTGCAAAAGCAGGCACTCAAGTATTTCAAGCTCAAATCCGGCTGCCTTTGCTTCGTTCTCCCCCATGTCACCCGGGCAGGTTATGATTTGGAGCTGATCTGCATGGTCCTTCAAATGTCCAAGTGCCTTTATTGTCTTGTCCGGAGCCTCGCAGGTGGCCCCCCGAGACAAAGCCAGTCTGCGAATCTCTTCGCCGTCACTGCCCTTAAGTCCGACTTTGCCTCCTATGCCTGCCAGAGGATTTACAATCAGCCCCAGTTTCTTCATTACTTGTTATTCTTTCTCTTGTAAGCCTGCCATGTGCACGCCCACTTATCTTCTTCGTCAACTATACTCGTGTCTTTTAACCTTCCGATTGCCTGCGCATAGGGGGCTTTCATTGTGAATTCAGGATTCTCCCATGCCTCATCGATCGCCCTCTTCATTGCAGCTGCCCAGTAATCCAAGTCTTCTTTTGAATATGTCTCGCAAGGTTCCGGAGTAAAGGGTTCCGGTACGATCCATGGATGATGACTCATCCAGTATGCCTGAATACCGAAGTCAACCAGCCTTGACCTGATATCATCAGTACCGACCCCTGTTGCTTCTGTAAGCTCATTCAATGAATATCTAGCCTGCTCAAGTCTTCTCTTGCCGGCAGCATAAGGTCTTTGAACTCCCTTGATCTCTGTCAGAAGCTTATCAAGATAGTTGTTGTTCAAGACCGAAGTTTCAGCTGTAAGCTTGAGCCCCTCGGCTCCCATGGTTCTGATCCAGGCATAAGCTTTAACCATGCATTCAGTGTTCCCGATATAACTTCTGACCTTGCCTAAAGACTCAGGTCTGTCATACTCCAGATAGTATCTGCTACCATCGTATTCCACTGTTGGAACAGGCAGAAACTGCTCGAATTCTTTTCTTACGCAGTAAGCCCCTGTTGCAGGTCCTTCGCAGCCATGCGGCGCTGAAAATGTCTTGTGCAGGTTGAAATGACATGCATCAAAACCAGCATCAAATGCTCTTGCGATTCCCAGAATGCCATTGGCATTGGCCTGATCGTAGAAGCAAAGCCCGCCGGCTTCATGAACAGCCTTAACATATTCGCCTACTCTCGGATTGAATATTCCCGTGTCTTCAGGATTCGTAAACATGATTCCTGCGATTCTTCCCGGATACTGATCGATTATCGCCTTAAGAGCGTCTAAATCAGGATAGCCCTTTTCGTCCGGCATCAATGTTGCCACCGTGAAACCTGCAGTAGCAGGGGTTGCTCCGTCGCAGGGATGGGAAAATATCGTTGTGATTACAACATCTCTCTTGTTCAGGTCACCGTTTGCTTCATGATATCTTCTCATCATGCAAGCATTCGTATATGCCGCATGGGATCCGCCCCCTGGTTGGAATGTGATCTTACTCATTCCCGAAACTTCCTTCAGATACTGCTCGAGATTATATATTATCTCCAGAATACCTTGAAGATGTTCTTCCGGTTCATTCGGATGCACATCTGCAAGCTTTGTATAGTTTGCCATCTGGTCATGGATCTTCGGGCTGTATTTCATCGTACACGTTCCTTCACCTATATCAGATGCCAGATCCATGCCCATTGTTTCCTGTGATAATCTCAAGAAGTGCTGAAGTACGTGGTACTGTGAAAGTTCTGGAAGCTTAGGTGCTGTCTTTCTCCTTATACCTGCGGGAATAAGTTCCTTCGCCGGACCAACTTTTTCTGTCGCTTCATCGCTTGCAAGAGGAGGAAGTATTCCCCTTGTTCCGGGGACGCCTTGTTCCATAATTAGGGGTTCATCCCACCGTGCTGAATGGTAGTCTCTCAATCTTATTTCACTCATCCTAGCACACCTCCTTTAATGCTTCTGCAAGCTGCTTGATATCATCTGTATCATGTATTTCCGTTACACAGTACAGAGCGCTCTGACCCAGTTCAGGGTAAGAATCCGAAAGGTCAATTCCT
>JAQVOT010000067.1 GCA_028702415.1 Eubacteriales bacterium | reverse complement strand
TGTGAGTTTTGGGGACGTGTCCGAAAACTCAACGGCAATAAAAAAATGAGTTTTCGGACACGTCCCCAAAACTCACTAAAACTCCATTTTGAAAAAATTCAGTCAGTCATTATTTAATTATCATAAAGTCAATAATTATCAAATTGTTGTAAAGGAGGAGAAAATCGAATGAACAAAAACACTGTTGAGAATCTTGGTTACAAGCAAGAGCTGAAGAGAGCGCTGACCGTGCCGGATCTGGTCTGTTACGGCCTCATCTTCATGGTACCTATTGCACCATTCGGCATCTACGGAACAGTAATGTCAATTTCACAGGGCATGGTTGCACTGGCATACAGCATCGGCCTGGTGGGAATGGTATTTACAGCATTCAGTTACTGGCGGATGGCGGAGGAATTCCCGATTGCCGGTTCAGTATACGGATATGCCACAAAGGCAATCAACAAGCCTGTAGGCTTTATGTCAGGATGGGCGATACTTCTTGACTACCTGCTGGTTCCTACATTGCTTTACATAGTAGCGGCAACGGCTCTTTCTGCAATTCCGGGAATGGAAGTTGTTCCAATCTGGGTATGGCTGCTGATATTCATTGCGATAAACACAGTGATTAATGTTATTGGAATCGAATGGACTAACAGATTCAACTGGATAATGCTGGGTCTCGAAATAATAGTATTCTTAATCTTCTGCGTAGCAGCAATTCACTATATCGTTACTACACCTGGAGTTGATTTCACTCTGAAGCCCCTCTTTGATGGCGAACACTTCAGCATGAAGATCGTAATGGGCGCTGTATCGGTGTGCGTACTGTCATTCCTGGGATTTGACGGGATCAGTACCCTGGCAGAAGAAACAAAGGGCGGTGCAGACTCTGTCGGCAAGGGCTCTGTATGGGCAATACTGGTAGTAGGTGCATTCTTCATCACTCAGACTTATTTAGCTGCATGCGTAATGCCTTGGAACGGCGAAGGAACATTTGAAAACGTTGATAACGCATTTTATGAGGTGGCTAATTTGGCAGGCGGAGCCAAGGTTATGGTAATCTGTGCGGCAGCAACAGGTTTTAGCTGGGGCATAGCTGACTGCATGGTAGCGCAGGCTGCAATCTCACGTATCCTCTTCTCAATGGCACGTGACAGAATGCTTCCAAAGGTTCTGGCAAAGGTAACCCCTAGGTTCCAGACACCTTACGTTTCTACCATTTTCATTGCTATACTGTCACTAGTACTTACAATCGGAAGCGTATATTTACTTCCAAGTGCAATCAATGCGATCTCAGTAGTAATCAACTTCGGCGGCCTTTCCGCATTCATCATCTTGAACTTCACAGTGATATATTACTTCTGGTTTAAGAAGAAGACAGGCAAGGTATGGAAGCACCTGATTCTTCCGGGAATCGGATTCCTGATTATCGCATACATATGGACGAGCTTGACCTCGTATGCACTGACTCTAGGTGTCATCTGGCTCTGCATCGGAGTTGTATTCTACCTGGTTAATGTAAAAGTGCTTCACAAGGATGTTAATCTTGAACTCGAATAGTTAATAAAAAGGAATCTATATTAATAGATAAAATGGTTCAATATTAGGGCAGACATGATTTCTAACATGTCTGCCCTTTAATTTACAGATAATAATATGTGTTATTTCGTCAATGATGTGATACAATGCACTGGTACGGGGGGGGTACTGGATGGATAGAATTAATAAACAAATAGATAGAGTGTTTTATTTGGATTTTCTCAGAGTTGCAGCTATTTTTGTAGTAATTGTTTTGCATACAGCTGAGAGCAAAATTACAATTGTTGAACCCCATTCTTTTGAATGGATGGTGTTTAATCTTTACGATGGTTTCGTAAGATGGGCGGTTCCTGTTCTGGTGATGATAAGTGGAGTATTGTTTTTGGATGAAAAGAAAAAAATATCATTATCAACACTTCATTCAAAATATATTCGCAGAATAGTAATTGCTTTCTCATTTTGGTCATCTGCATATGCCTTTGTAAACCTAGCGTATGGGTATGAGGGCATGTTTTCGTTTTTTGCAGACTTTGTTAAGGGTCACTATCATTTGTGGTTCCTTTTTATGATAGTCGGTTTATATTTAGGAACGCCAATCTTTCGACAGATCACAAGGTCGAAAGCTTATACAAAATATTTTCTGTCATTATCAATTCTTTTTACATTCATTGTGCCGACAATTCTGTCTGCAGCAAGAGTTGGGGACAATCTTGCCCTTGGGGGGATGCATTATTCATTGGAAGATTTTGGGCAGGAAGTTGTAGGAAATGTGAAATTTTATTTCACCTTGGTTTATGTTGCATATTTTATTGGTGGATATTATTTGAGTAAGCTCGACATATCTCCCAAAGCTGAGATTTGCATTTATATTGGTGGAATTATTGGATATCTTATTACAGTTTCAACTGCTTCCATCGCAACATCTTATCTGGGATATCATTATGATTTTTATGGTAACAATCAAATATGCGTTATGCTGGAAAGCATAGCAGTTTTTACCTTTGCAAAGTGCAGAGTAAGCAGATGGCTGAAGAATGACAAAGCCCATCGATTTCTGGTTGCAATGTCAAAATATAGTTTTGGTATCTATCTGATACATGCAATGATTCTGGAAGGGTTTACGAGGCACATCTTTGATACAACCGCTTTTAATCCGATAATATCTGTTCCTACAATAGTGATTATTGTGTTTGTGGTTTCAACAATAGCCTCTGCCACAGCCAATAGGATACCATTAGTAAAAAAATACATTGTGTAATGAGTTTTGGGTGAGTTTTGGGTGTTTTTTGGATGAGTTTTGGGGACGTGTCCGAAAACTCATAACATAATGAGTTTTCGGACACGTCCCCAAAACTCACCCAAAGGCCAATTAACAATTAAATTTTCATTAAAGCTTCTATCAGGTTGTCAACATCTTCGTCGGTTGTGGCCCAGCTGGTGGCAAATCTTATTGCGGTATGGGTATCATCAACTTTATCCCAGAAGCCGTATTCCACAAGTTCGGCAAGGGGCTGAAGCTTTTCGTTTTCCAGAATTATCATAATCTGGTTGGTAGGCGATTCTATGAGGAAACGATAATTGTTCTCTCTTAGCCATTTGCGGATTCTGTCGGAAGCGTGGATGGCAGCCTGTCCGATTCTGAAATAAAGATCATCCGAAAAAAGTGTATCGAACTGTATCCCTGCTATTCTTCCCTTTGCCGGAAGTGCCCCGTGCTGCTTGACTATGGTGAAGAAATTAGGTATGAGCCGGGGATTGGGAATCACCACAGCTTCCCCTAATAGTGCCCCGCATTTTGTTCCTCCTATATAGAAGACGTCGCAAAGACGGGCAATATCATGGAGCTGGATATCGTTCTCCTTACAGGCAAGGGCGTATGCCATTCTGGCTCCGTCAAGATAAAGAGGCAGCTTATAGCTTTTGCATATGCTGCTTATTTCTTCTAGCTCATCAAGAGAATAAAGAGTTCCGGATTCTGTGGGATGGGAAATATAAACCATTCCGGGGAAAACCATGTGCTCGTGGTTGCCGTCATTGTAAAAATCCACTAACCACTGCCCTAGGTCTGCCGGGTGGATCTTTCCGTTATTGTATTTTATGGTCAGCACTTTGTGTCCGCCCAGCTCAATCGCTCCGGCTTCATGGACGTTTATGTGACCTTCGTCAGAAGACAGAACTCCCTGGTAACTGTCCAGAAGAGCCCCGATTACCGTGGCATTTGCCTGGGTTCCCCCTATGAGAAAATGTATTTCGGCATCCGGACATCCGCAGGTTTTGCGAATTTTCTCACGGGCACTTTCCGAATAGGGATCAAGGCCATATCCCTGGGTCTTGTCAAAGTTGCTTTCTGACAGTTTTTCCAGGATTGCCGGGTGGGCTCCCTCCATGTAATCTGATGTAAAGGAAGGTTTAGTAAGGGTTTTATTCATTGCATAGCATCCTTTCTAAAGATGATATTTTAGTACTATTTAAATGGCTGCTAAAGGTTGAAATTCGGGACAACCCGGTCTTACGAGGACCCGAGTCCAAGGATGTGTCGGTCCCAACTAAAATCCGCCCCAACGAAGATCCGATCTTACGAACCCCCGGTCTTGAATCTCCCCAGAAGGGAGAGGGCGCTTTTCAGCAGGTAGCCCTGAAGGTCGTCCAGGGTGTCAGTATCTTTCGACTTGAGTTCGTCATATATTTTTTCAATGAATGCGGAGTACTGTTCTTTATCCATGGTGCGGATGATTTCGTTAAACTTTTTTCCAATCTTCCTGTTTGCAAGAGAAAGTTTAGTATCGTAAATAAACGATGTACCTAGAATTTTCCAGGTAAATGGATCGTGCTGAAAAAGTGAAACCGATGAACTTTTTATTATCCGGTAATCACATCCCCCCATGAGTACACCCACAATGGATGACTCGGGAACGAAGGAATGGATCTTATCCTTCACAGTTAGGAACTCGGTGCTTTCGGTGAAGTCTTCGATGAAGCCCGGGCCATCGTTATTGTAAACTCCCGCCAGTCGGGAATTCAGATCGTCAGGAAGGTAGCCGGCGGCCCAGACTGACAGGTTTCCGCCTTTAGAGTGGCCCCCGAGATATATCGAATAATCCGGATATTTGGCGGCAGCTTTTTTTAGATATTCCGTTGCTTCCAGTTGAGCGGGGGTGCCGCTGATGAAAGCCATATTGAAATCTTCTTTCCATCCTACGATGGTATTGTCCGTCCCCCGGAAGGCCACGAACATTTGATTATCCGGCAGCAGAAATGTCATGGCGGAGAATTGCAGCTGTTTCTCGTCGCTGGTCATCTCAACATAATCTGTGACCTTAATGTCTCTGAAACGTGGATACTTCACCACATCTTTGCCCAGATTACGGCAGGATTTTTTCATTATATCAAGACCTCGGTACTGCTCCCTAGCAGGAAGCTTCGCCAAGGCCTTATATGCCTGGTGCAAAGGCAGACTGGTCCCTTCGGGCACAGGATAGTTGAGATAGGCCAATGTGGAAAAAATCAGGCCGTCAACCATGTTAACCGGGCTCTGCCGGAAGGTGATGTCACCGCGCCAGTCCAGATAATCAAAAATATTTCCTTCAAGCTTTGAATTCATCATACGTATAGTATAATATAATCGCGAGAATATTCAAGCATATGGAAGTCCCGCCAAATGCGGATTGGCTTCTCATTCCGCATCTGCTATACTGATGAAAATAATTAATACAAGGAGGCAATACAATGATTATCTTAAACGTTTACTATAATGCAAAACCAGGCAAAAGGGATGAGTTCTACTCTGAAGTAAAAGCTCTGGGAGTTCCGGAAGGCTCAAGAGCGGAAGAGGGAAACATCAAGTACGACTATTACTTCTCGGATACAGACGAAAACCAGATTCTTCTGGTGGAGCACTGGAAGGATGAAGAAGCTTTCAAATTTCATTGCCAGCAGGACTATTTCAAAAAACTCCAGGACATCAAGTCAGAGTACATTGCAGAAGCCCGCATAGACAGATTCGAAATATAAAAAAAATGACTTTTGGTGAGTTGGTGAGCTTGGTGAGTTTTGGGGACGTGTCCGAAAACTCATAACATAATGAGTTTTCGGACACGTCCCCAAAACTCACCAAACTCACCAAACTCAGCCAAAACTTATTTTAGCGCCGCTAGGGCGGATGAATATGCAAACTGGAGATTGTAGCCTCCGGTTTCTCCGTTCACATCAAGAGCTTCACCGATCACCTTTATTTCTGGATATTTCAGGAGGCTCATTTCTTTAAGGTTTATTTCGCTGAGGGATACACCGCCGGCAGTTACCATGGCCTGGTTCCATCCTCCGGTTCCGCTGACGGAGAACTGCATGTCCATCATGAGCTTCGCCAGCGTTTCCAGTTCTTTTCGACTTATGCCGGAGAATTTTTTTCCCGGATCTGAAAACATTTTTTCCGTAAGTGCCTTGGGAAGGCCGAAGGTCTGGGCAAGATAGTTGGCTATACCTTTGTTGTTTCCGGGCTGCTCTTCTAGCAGCTGCCTGATTACATCCGGAATTTTTCTTTCGGGGAGGTAGTTAAAATGCAGTATTGAACCCGCCTTAATGTACTGGGAAATATGAAGAATGACAGGACCGCTCAAGCATTTATGTGTAAACAGCAAAGGGCCTCGGGCCATGTGCTTTCCCGATTTCACCTCCACTTCTTCAAGGCTTACACCTGAAATATCCGAAAAAGGATAATCCTGTACATATATTGGAGCCAGAGCCGGTTTGAGCTGGCTTATCGTTAGGCCCAGGTCCCGCTCCAGAACATCGAAAAAACTCCCATCCGATCCTGTAGAAGGGTATGATGCACCACCTGTGGCGACTACAAGTCTTTCTGTAGCAAGGCAGCTACCGTCCTTTAAAGCTATTTTAATGAGTTGCCCTTTGCTCGTATTATCATATTCCCTGGAGCCATAGCTTATGCCGGTAACTTCCATATTACAACGAAGCTCATAGCCGTTCCAGTGGGCCCTTTGCAAAAGCAGATTCAGGATCTCGGATGCCCGCATTGAAACAGGGAAAATCTTGCCGTCCTCCCGTTCAGTGAGTTTAATACCGCCTTCTTCCAAGAAGTTCA
>JAQVOT010000066.1 GCA_028702415.1 Eubacteriales bacterium | reverse complement strand
GAGATCATGAAGGAAATATCTTTCTTACTGAAAGCGGTCAGGAAATTGCAGAAATAATTTATGAGAGGCACAAGATTCTAACAGAATTGTTCGAGAAGCTGGGCGTCTCCCATGAGACAGCTCTGGATGATGCCTGCAAGGTTGAGCACGATATAAGCGAAGAGACATTTGAATGCATAAGGGAGTATTATAAATCACAAAAGAAAATATGAAAGACTACAGAAAATATATTAGAAATTTCAGCATAATTGCACATATTGACCATGGCAAATCTACACTTGCAGACAGGATTATAGAGAAAACAGGGCTTGTAAACAAAAGAGACATGCGTGAGCAGTTTCTTGACAATATGGACCTGGAACGTGAAAGAGGAATTACTATCAAGCTTCAGACAACCAGATTGGTATTCAGAAGCAAGGATGGAAATGAGTACGTATTCAACTTGATTGATACGCCTGGTCACGTGGATTTCATGTATGAAGTATCCAGAAGTCTCGCTGCCTGTGAGGGAGCTGTTCTTGTGGTGGATGCAACCCAGGGCGTAGAGGCTCAGACTCTTGCCAATGTGTATCTGGCAATGGATGAAGATCTTGAAATAATGCCCGTGCTTAATAAAATAGATCTCCCAAGCGCCCGACCTGAAGAAATCAAGGACGAGATTGAAGAGGTAATAGGAGTTGATGCTTCTGATGCTCCACTTGTTTCTGCCAAAGAAGGCATTGGAATTGAGGAACTTCTTGAGAAGATTGTTGAGAAAATACCTGCCCCTGAAGGGGATGAAAATGCGAGACTTAAGGCTCTAATTTTTGATTCCTATTATAACAATTACAAGGGGGTGGTGATTTACACCAGAATATTTGACGGAACGGTGAATCCCGGCGACATTATCCGCCTGATGAATACGAGAAAGAATTATGAAGTAACTGAAGTTGGAACATATTCCCCGGGACCTGCCCCATGCAGCTCACTAAGAGCCGGTGAGGTAGGGTATATATGCGCTAGCATAAAACATGTTGCGGATGCCAGAGTGGGAGACACGATTACTCTTGCTGATAAGCCAACAGAAGAACCTCTTTCCGGGTATAAAAAAGTTCAATCAATGGTTTTCTGTGGTATATATCCTGCAGAAGGCGAAAAATATGACAATGTAAAAGATGCTCTGGAAAAACTTCAGGTTAATGATGCGGCTTTCAGATTTGAACCTGAGACATCTACAGCTTTGGGATTTGGCTTCAGATGCGGTTTTCTGGGACTTTTGCATATGGAAATCATTGTTGAAAGGCTTGAAAGGGAATTTGATCTTGCGGTCATTACAACAGCTCCAAGCGTAATTTATAAAGTTGTCAAAACAGACGGATCTGTACAGATGATTCAGAACCCTTCAAACTTGCCGGATCCGATGGAAATAGACCACATTGAGGAGCCTATGGTTAAAGCAGACATTATGGTACCCAGAGAGTATGTGGGAAGTATAATGGAAATCTGCCAGGAAAGAAGAGGCAAGATGCTGCACATGGAATACTTAACCGAATCCAGAGTTAACCTTCATTATGACATGCCCCTCAACGAAGTAATATATGATTTTTTCGATGCCCTCAAGTCAAAGACAAGAGGATATGGTTCTCTTGATTATGAATTTTCAAGATATGAACCTAGCAAGGTCGTTAAGCTTGATATTCTTCTGAACAAAGACATGGTGGATGCATTCAGCATGATTGTTCATGAATCAAAGGCCTACTCAAGAGGACGTTTTGTATGTGAGAAGCTTAAGGAAATAATACCTATGCATCAGTTTGAGGTACCAATTCAAGCTTCAATAGGGCAGAAAATCCTTGCAAGAGAAACTGTCAGAGCTTACAGAAAAGACGTAATTGCCAAGTGTTACGGAGGCGATATTTCCAGGAAGAAAAAACTGCTAGAAAAACAGAAGGAAGGGAAAAAGAGAATGCGCCAGTTCGGAACCGTAGAGGTCCCGCAGGAAGCATTCACAGCGGTTTTAAAATATGACGATAACAAGTGATATAGGTCTTTATATTCATGTTCCTTTTTGCATACGAAAATGCAGATACTGCCGTTTCCTGTCATTTACCTGCAGTGAAAACAAATTGTTAGCTGAATATGCCGATGCCCTTATTCGGGAAATCAGAATCAGATATGGAGAGTGGCCATACAGGAAAATTGACAGTATCTATATCGGCGGCGGCACTCCTTCAATAATGCCAGCAGAAGACATGGGGAGAGTTGTTAAGGAAATAAAAGATAATTTTTTTGTTTCCCATGACTGCGAAATCACAATCGAGGCTAATCCTGCAACAATTACCGAAGATAAACTCAAGACATATCTTGACTGCGGGATTAACAGAATAAGCATAGGCGTCCAGTCATTTGACAATGCCATTCTTAATTTTCTTGGCAGGGTTCATGACAAAAATGATGCGATAAGTGCTGTTCGGCTGGCTAAAAAAACCGGATTTGATAATGTGAACATTGACCTTATGTTCGGAATTCCGGGACAGACAATGAAGATGTGGAGAGACTCCATCAGACAGTGTCTGTTTCTAAGACCCGAACATATTTCACTCTACAGTCTTCAGATTGAGGAGGGGACTCCCTTTTATGACATGATCTATGTTGATAAAGTGTTATCTGAAGTATCTGAGAATGTGGACCGTGACATGTTCAGCCAAGCACTGATGATGATGGATGATGCAGGGTATCATCATTATGAAATATCCAATGCTTCACTACCGGGATTTGAAAGCAGACACAACCTGAAATACTGGTCATATAATGACTACCTGGGATTGGGTCCCGGAGCAAGTTCGTTTATTGGTGGCCAAAGATTCAAAAACTGTGAAAGCGTTTCGGAATATCTTAAATTTATTAAGAGTGGGATGCCACCGGTAAAACCCGAAAAGGTCGAAACCTATTCAGAACGTGAGGAGATGGGAATATTTGTGTTTACCGGACTTAGAAAAACTGAAGGCTTCAGTATCAATGATTTCGAAAACACCTTCAAGAAAGATTTTTTTGATGTTTACGACCCTTCCATCTTAGAAAAGTATAAAGGCTTTATCGAAATTGACGGCCTGAATCTGAAGCTCACCGAAAAAGGTCTTGATGTTTCAAATAAAATAATGGCTGAATTTGTATAATCAGGAGTTCATCGATGAAATATGTTATGGCCCTGGATCAGGGAACAACAAGCTGCAGATGCATATTATATGACCACCAAGGTGAACAGATCAGTGTTGCCCAGAAGGAGTTCACCCAGATTTATCCTCAAACAGGCTGGGTGGAGCATAATGCCCGGGAAATATGGGAAACGCAGATGATGGTATGCAGACTTGCACTTGCTAATATTAACGCAAAGGCAGAGGATATTGATTCAATAGGCATCACAAACCAGCGTGAAACCACAATAGTATGGGACAAAAAAACCGGAATTCCTGTTTACAACGCCATTGTTTGGCAGTGCAGAAGGACGGCTGGATTTTGCGATCAGTTGAAGGCTGAAGGCCTTACCGACATATATAGACATAAAACAGGATTGCTCATTGATCCGTATTTCAGCGGAACAAAACTGAGATGGATACTTGAGAATGTAGAAGGTGCCAGAGAAAAAGCAGAAGATGGACAACTGTTATTTGGTACAATTGAAACCTGGCTTATCTGGAATTTAACAGGTGGTAGGGTTCACGTTACGGATTACTCTAATGCATCAAGAACTATGATGTTTAATATCCGGAATCTATGCTGGGATGAAGAAATACTGAAAAGACTCAATATTCCGGGAAAAATGCTTCCTGAAGTAAAACCGTCAAGTTGCCTGTATGGAGTCACTGACAGCAGGCTGTTTGATGGTGAAATTAGAATATGCGGCGCAGCCGGGGACCAGCAAGCCGCACTGTTTGGACAAACCTGTTTCAGTGAAGGTGAAGCAAAGAACACCTTCGGGACAGGTGGTTTCGTACTTGTAAATACCGGAAATAGAATTATTGAATCTGAAAATGGATTGCTCAGCACGATCGCCTGGGGGCTTAATGGTAAGGTTTGCTATGCCCTTGAAGGCTCAGTTTTTGTTTCTGGGGCTGTTATTCAATGGCTCAGGGATGAACTTGGAATTATCAGCGAAGCATCGGAAACCGAAAATCTGGCCCGTCAGGTGGATGATACAGCAGGAGCCTATGTAGTCCCTGCCTTTACCGGATTAGGAGCCCCATACTGGGATCCTTACGCCAGAGGTGTCATTGTGGGCCTTACAAGAGGAGTAAACAAGAAGCATATAGCCAGGGCAGCTCTTGAATCCATGGCCTACCAGACTTATGATCTTCTGAAGGCAATTTCTGATGAGCTGGGAAGGCCCCTTGCCGCATTAAAGGTTGATGGAGGAGCAGCAGAAAACGATTTTCTCCTTGAATTTCAATCGGACATTCTTCAGCAGAAAGTGGTCAGACCCAGCTGCATAGAAACCACATCTATTGGGGCAGCATATCTTGCAGGCCTGGCAACAGGTTACTGGACATCAGAAAATGATGTTAAAGAAAACTGGCAGATCGATAGAGTATTTGAGCCCTCAATGAAATCCGAAGAAGCACAAAAGCTCATTATAAAATGGCATGATGCAGTGCGAAGAAGCTTTAACTGGGCTAAATAAATATGTTTTTGTTGCAATAAAGTATTAGCTTGCCGTCTTGTATTTTGAGGGTTGAACCAAGCTTATAATCACTTGATAATTCATATGGCAGGAGATATAATAAACTCGTAAAGTTTCGCACAAATGGAGGCGTTGATTTTGGAAGAAAAAATAAAGAATATTCTTGAGAATCAGGTAGACCCGGTGCTTTCCCAGCATTTTGGTGGCTCAACTCTTTCTAAATTTGAAAATGGTGTAGCTTATATAAGGCTCACAGGGGCATGTGCACATTGTCCTTCAGCACAGGATACTATTGAATCTGTTGTTAAGGATTATGTTATGGGCGGTTGCCCTGAAGTTGAAGATGTTGTACTTGACACTTCAGTAAGTGATGATCTTCTTGATATGGCAAGAAAAATTCTTAACAAGGGAATAGATTAAACGGCAGATTGTATTTCAATATGCTTTTAATAAATAATTAGTCGTTGTTTTATTATAATAGTCCGTATGCAATTTAGCTTCGGATGTAAAAAAATAAAAAGGAGTGAATTTATTATGTTAATGACAGGTGAACAGTACATCGAAAGTTTAAGAAAGCTGAAAACAAGAGTTTACATGTTTGGTGAGAAGATCGACAATTGGGTAGATCATCCGATTATCAAGCCTTCGATCAATTGCGTAAAGGTAACTTATGATCTGGCTCAGGACCCTGAATACAAGGATCTTATGACAGCAAAATCAAATCTTACAGGGGAAATAGTAAACAGATTTGGTCATCTGCATCAGAGCACGGAAGATTTGAAAAACAAGGTTAAGATGCAGAGACTATGCGGACAGAAGACAGCATCCTGCTTCCAGAGATGTGTAGGGATGGACGCATTCAACGCTATGTTCTCATCAACATATGAAATTGATAAGAAGTATAATACCAAGTATCATGAAAACTTCATTAACTTCCTGAAAATGGTTCAGGAAAAGGATTTGGTCGTGGATGGAGCCATGACAGACCCTAAGGGAGACAGAGGCCTTGCACCGAACGCTCAGAAGGACAAGGATCTTTTCGTAAGAATCAAGGAAAGAAGAGAAGATGGAATCGTAGTATGCGGAGCTAAGTGCCACCAGACCGGTTCTATCAACTCACACTGGCATATAGTAATGCCTACACAGGCAATGAGGGAAGAAGATGCTGACTATGCGGTAGCTTTTGCATGCCCATCAGATGTTGAAGGCTTGTACATGATATACGGAAGACAGTCATGTGACACAAGGAAACTTGAAGAAGGCGCTGACATCGACCTTGGTAACGCTAAGTATGGTGGACAGGAAGCTCTCGTAGTATTTGACGATGTATTTATTCCGAACGAATATGTTTTCCTTGCAGGCGAATATGAATTTGCAGGAATGGTTGTTGAAAGATTCGCAGGATATCACAGACAGTCATATGGTGGCTGCAAAGTCGGTGTAGGCGATGTTCTTATCGGAGCCGCTGCCCTGGCTGCTGAATATAATGGCGCTCAGAAGGCATCACATGTTAAGGATAAGCTCATTGAAATGACTCACCTGAACGAAACTCTGTACTGCTGTGGTCTCGCATGCTCAACAGAAGGATACAAAACTGAAGCCGGAAACTATCAGATTGACCTGCTCCTGGCTAATGTATGCAAGCAGAACATCACAAGATTCCCTTATGAAATTGTCAGACTTGCAGAAGATATCGCAGGCGGCCTGATGGTAACAATGCCTTCACAGAAGGATTTCGAATCAGATATGGCTGTAGGCAGAAATGGAGAAACAATTGGAGAAATCTGCAACAAGTTCTTTGCTGCAGCTCCATCATGTACAACTGAACAGAGGATGAGAGTTCTGAGACTGCTCGAAAACATTTGCCTGGGCACAGCAGCAGTAGGTTACAGAACCGAATCAATGCACGGGGCAGATTCGCCTCAGGCACAGAGAATTATGATTCAGAGACAGGGCAACATTGAAGGCAAGAAGGCTCTGGCAAAGT
>JAQVOT010000065.1 GCA_028702415.1 Eubacteriales bacterium | reverse complement strand
TTTACTGTGTTTATATATAATTTGTTAATCAATTTAATTATTTTATACAAATAAAACATACATAGCAATAGCTCAGGGGGAAATCTTAGCGCTTGTCTAGAAAATGACGCTGTTCAGGAGAGAGCAATGACAGCTTGCCACAATACGAAGAGCATAAAAAATCCCATCGATTTCTCGCTGGGACAAATGTCTAACTTTTAGGGGTCACCTCATAAACTGTTTGCAGGCTTTTCGGGCATAAAATAAGAAGGCTGATGTTGACACTTACCGCATCAATATCAGCCTTCTTATATGGTCGGAGTATAGGGATTTGAACCCTAGGCCTCTTCGTCCCGAACGAAGCGCGCTACCAAGCTGCGCCATACTCCGATAGTGCAGCCATGGGCTGCGAAAGTCATTATAACACAGCTTTTTCTCTGTGATAAGCCTTTGCCTGAATACAATCTGCAGAAATCTGTTTTTTCAGCTCTTCAATACCATTAAATTTCTTTTCACCGCGAGTGTGCTTTATGAAGTCAACACGAATCTCCTTACCGTAGACGTCATCATTAAAGTTGAAAATATGAGTTTCAATATTCTTCTCATAAGTACCAACTGTAGGCTTCACTCCAACATTAGTAATGCTTGAATAGCGAACCCCATCAATCGTGCACATGGTAATATAGACCCCGTTTGGAGGGCTTACCATGGTGCTGTCTACGATAGTGTTGCAGGTTGGAAAACCGATGGCTCTTCCCAGCATGTTTCCCTTTACTATTGTACCCCCTATGGAATACATTCTTCCCATGAATCTGCTGCATTCCTCCATGCGCCCCTCTTCAATCAGCTGGCGGATATGGGTACTGCTTACCACCACACCATCTACTTCATAAGGCTCCTGCACATGAATACCAAATCCTCTGGCAATTCCTTCTCGCATGAGTATTTCAGGATTTCCCTGGGCTTTATATCCGAATCTGTAATTAAAACCGCAGTAGGCTTCCCTGATATTGAACTTATCAACCAGAATCTTGTCTATAAAGCTTACGGGATTCATATTCAGTATTTCCTCGGTAAAAGGAATATTAAACAGGTAATCAAGGTCCATATTTTCAAGTATTCTGATTTTCTCATCCGCATAAAGAATATTCTTCACCGGTGGCTCTTTTTTCAAAATAGTGCTGGTGTGGTTTGAAAAAGTGAAAACACCACTCTTTAGTCCTGCCGCCTTAGCCTCATTCACGCTTCTGTTTATAATTTCCTGATGTCCCCTGTGAATACCATCAAAATTGCCCAGGGCCACAACCGTAGGTTCAATATTATTTATTTCTTCCAGACTGTTAAATATTTTCATCTTCATAATGTTATTTTATCTCTTCTCAACAAACACTTTGTCCGCTTTAAGCTTGTCTTCATCTGCATCGTAGTATCCCGTCCCCAGAAACTCCCCTGTATCTTCCTGATATACCTTGTAAATGCGGTCATACTTCCTTCCTCGGGAATTTTCGGGCATTCTTCCGGTACCTGCAGTTCTGCACGATTCAAGCAGTGCTACCATATCCGGTTCCCTGATCATTTTGATCTGATTCCACCATATGCTGTTTCCTCTACTGAAGAAAGCTGCCCTGTCAGAAGGCATGGTAAGCTCTCCGAAGTGTACAAGAGGATAATCCGAAGGCAAAAGCAATCTTCCCAGTTCATCTGAGGTCATGGTTTTCACCTGGTCGGGGGTTACTTCTGCCTGATCAATGGTAATGATCCCTGTGGCGATTCTTTCAAGGGCGGTCATGGTGCATCCACAGCCCAGTCTCTCACCCAACTCACTGCAGATTGTCCTGATGTATGTTCCCTTGGAGCAGCAGATGTTCAATTCCAGTTCACCCGCCTCCATGTCAATATAATTTACGGAAATATGTTTTATGTAAACTTTTCTGGGTTTGATTTTATTCCATGTTTCTTCGCTTATTTCCTGATCCTTATAAGCGTATTCATATAGCCTCTTCCCATCAATTCTTACAGCTGAGTATTTGGGTGGCATCTGTTCAATAGCCCCTTTAAACTCATCAATAGCTCTCGTTATAATCTCTACTGTAAGCCCAAGCTTTGCTTTTGTACTTATCCAGTCCTTCTCTTCGAGAATCTTTCCCCATATATCCAGTGTGTCTGTACGTATTCCGAGTTTCGCACGGCAAACATATGTCTTATAATCCAAATCCATGTATTCCATGATTCGGGTTGCCTGTCCCACAAAAACAGGAAGAACGCCCGTTGCCATAGGATCCAGGGTGCCTCCATGACCCACTTTCTTTATGCCTTTAACTCCAAGTATCCTCCTGCAAACCGCAACGCAATCGCTTGAAGTCCATCCCTGTGTTTTGTTTAGTACCAGAATACCATCTCTCATAAAGACTCTTCTATTGCGCGCTTAACTGCCGCAAAAGCATCCTCCATTGACATTTTTACCGTAGCCCCTGCTGCAGCTATATGTCCACCGCCTCCAAAACTTCTGCATATGTCCCTTACGTTGCCGTAGGTTTTTGCCCTCATGCTGATTTTGATGCCCTCTTCCCGTTCCTCCAGGTATGCTGCCATTTCTACGCCGGCAATATCTCTGAGTTTGTCGATTATCTCATCTGTATCCTCATGTGTGGCGTTAATTTTCGCCATTTCCTCACTTGAAAGATAACTGATTATTCCTCTACCTCCTGAAAAAACAAAGGCTTTCTCTATAGCTCTGCTTTCACAGAGTACCTTTTTCATACTTCTGTTTTTATAGAGTGATGCCATTATTTCAGTGTGATCAACACCGACCTCGAGAAGTTCAGCAGCAATATTGTGAGACCTGGAATCCGTATTTGCATGTTTGAAATTTCCCGTGTCGGTACAGATTCCGGTATATATTGCATTTGCTGCATCTCTTGAAAGCACTGCTCCTGCTTCCTTCAGCATATCGAAAATTATTGTGCAAGCAGCCGCAGCAGCCCCATCGATATAGAATCTATCGCCAAATCCGCAATCGGTTTGGTGATGATCTATGCAATAATGTTTGTTTCCTCTGTAGAAGGCTCCACCCCTTCTGTCCATCCTGTAGTCCTCGCTGCAGTCCACCGCAACACATATTTCCGGATTCCCCACTTCTCTATCATCTATGAAATACGAAGTATTCAAAAACCCCAGATAATCCGGGACTTTCCCTGAACACACCTTGCAGTCAACACCATGCTCCCTGAGAGTCAGGCAGAGTGCCACGCAGGCACCAACAGCATCTCCATCCGGATTTACATGGGGAAAAAGCACAACGCTTTTCGCTGTGCTTAGGTTCTTCCATAATTCCCTTAAATCAATATTTTTTACCATATCCACTCTTGTCCATAAATTAGCAACTGCATCCTGTCCGGTGGAACATCATTACAGTGTTTCAAGGATTGATTCTATTTGCCTTGAGTGTGCCATTGAATGGTCAATTTTGAATATAAGCTCCGGTGTATGACGAAGTTTCATATTCTGACCGATTTCATGTCTTATGAAACCTTTAGCCTTTTCGAAGCCCTCCAGGACATCTTCAGCCTGTCTCTGCATTTCCTCCTCGTCTCCGGAAACACCCAGAGGGGAGAAATATACAGTGGCATAGCTGTTGTCGCCTGATACCTCGACGGCCGTAATGCTTATCATCGAATTGAGCCTCGGATCCTTGAGTCCATGCAGCAGCATATCGCTGATGATTCTACGGATTTCTTCCCCAATTCTTCCCTGTCTGTATCCTTTTCCCATGTTATTTTCTCGCTATTTCTTTCATGGTGAAGCATTCAATTATGTCGCCTTCCTTGAGGTCGTTGTAGTTTTCAATGCCAATGCCGCATTCGAAGCCCTGAGCAACTTCCTTGGCGTCATCCTTGAACCTCTTCAGTGAAGAAATCTTTCCTTCATGTATTACGATACCGTCACGAACCAGTCTGATGCTTTCGTTCCTGACTACCTTGCCATCAGTTACATATGCACCACCAATGATTCCAACGTTAGGTACCTTGAATGTTTCTCTGATTTCAACTGTTCCCAGAACAGCTTCCTTATATTCCGGATCCAGCATGCCCTTCATTGAGTTTTCAATATCATCGATGATGTTATAGATTACATTGTAGGTTCTGATTTGAATACCGTCCCTGTCGGCCATGCCTGTTACTGTCACGCTTGGTCTGACATTGAATCCTATGACGATGGATCCGGATGTACCTGCCAGCATAACGTCGGATTCATTTATGGCACCAACACCTGTATGCACTATATTTACCTTGACTTCGTCATTTGACAGTTTTTCAAGAGAAGTTACAATAGCTCCAACCGAACCCTGAACATCCGCCTTGATAATAAGATTCAGTTCCTTGACTTCGCCTTCCTGAATCTTATCGAACAGTTCCTCAAGAGTCTGGCTTGAATTGCGTGCCAGAACTTCCTGCCTTACTTTCTGCTGTCTGTTATATGCGATTTCCTTTGCTTGTGATGATTTCTTAACCGCATTGAATACGTCACCTGCCACCGGAACATCACTTAAGCCCAGAATTTCTACCGCTGTTGCAGGACCTGCCTTCTTAAGCTTTTCTCCCTTGCTGTTGGTCATGAGTCTGATTTTGCCCGAACAGGTTCCGGCAACAATGCTCATGTCTGATTTAAGAGTCCCGTTCAGAACAAGAAGTGATGCGATCGGGCCCTTGGCTTTGTCAAGTCTTGCTTCAATTACGGTTCCAACTGCCAGTCTGTCAGGGTTAGCTCTAAGTTCAAGTACTTCCGCCTGCAGAAGTATCATTTCCAGCAGATTTGATATACCTTCTCCTGTCTTGGCTGAAACCGGTACGGCAATAACTTCTCCTCCCCAGTCTTCAACCAGAACGCCTTGATCTGCCAGATCTTTCTTCACCATATCAGGATTTGCTCCCGGCTTATCCATCTTGTTGATCGCAACAATAATAGGTACTCCTGCAGCCTTGGCATGGCTGATTGATTCTATTGTCTGTGGCTTTACCGAGTCATCTGCTGCCACAACCAAAACGGCTATATCGGTAGCATGTGCACCTCTGGCTCTCATTGCTGTGAAGGCCTCATGACCCGGAGTATCCAGGAACACGATCTTCTGTCCATTGATTTCAACTTCGGAAGCACCAATGTGCTGCGTTATACCACCGGACTCACCTGCGGTAACATGTGTATTTCTTATTGCATCCAGCAATGAAGTCTTACCATGGTCAACGTGACCCATTACTGTGATAATAGGAGGCCTGCCCCGCAAATCCTCATCCTTATCCTCAAAGGTTTCAATTCCCTCTTCTTCCTGATACTCTTCCTCTTTATCTATTGCACCAATTGCAATCTTTAAACCCATTTCATCAGCAAGAAGCTGTACCGTATCTTCATCGAGATTCTGATTCTGGTTAGACATGATTCCCATTTTCATAAGGGTCATTATCGCCTGGGAAAGAGTGGTCTTGGTCTGTTCAACGAACCCTGCCACTGTGATAGGACAGTTAATGAGAACTGTTCCCGCTTCAAGTTCAACTTCAGGTACTTCAGGTTCTTCTATCTTAGGTCTGCTCTGATGTCTCTTCTTTAGTTCCTGCTTTTCCAGTGACTTAGGCACAGGTTTTGCACCTCTTTCAAGTTTTGAATATTTATCCTTATATCTGTCTTTATCCTTGCCCTTCTTGCTGTGAGTGGAGGTCTTTCCAGAGGAAGTGGCGGGAGTCCTTTCAGAAGAAATTTCTGAGGTCTTAGCAGATGACCTTGCTGAGGACTTAGAAGATGCCCTTGCTGATGTCTTGGCAGATGATGTAGCCGGGGCCTTCCCAGAGGACCTTGAGGTCTTAGCAGATGAAGTGCCATCGGATTTGTCTGTTTCATTCGTCTTACGGGATGGACGCGCCGGTCTGCTGGAGGATTTTGCCGGCTTTTCTGCTATTTCTGCAGTTTTCCTGGCAGCTGTCTTTCTCTTTTCGGCCGCCTCTTTTTCTTCACGTTTTACATCTTCTGCCTTTTTTATAATCTTTATTCTGCTTCTTGTTTTCTCCTCAGGTTTTGCTATAGGCTTTGTTTCAGCCTTAACTTCGGCCTTTACCTCGGCCTTTTTCCCTGCTTTTTCCTTTAAATCTGAAGCCTTATTCTCTAACTTTTTTTCTGTCTTCTTATCAACCGCTTCGCCTTTTTCTTTGGCTATTCTCTCTTCCAGCTTAGCCTTTGAAACCTTAGGTTCACCCACCGGAGGCTTTGTTCTGCCTTCAACTTCCTTTGAGACCACGGGCTTACCTATGGGAGCCTTACCGGTAAAAGGCTTGGCATCCAAACTTGTCTTTTTCGCCGGTGCTTTTTTCTTTTCAGGCAGCGGAATATTGGCAGCCTTAACGGTTACCTTGGGTTCCATCTCTTTTTTCTCTGTTTCAGCCTTCTTTGCTGTACTTCTTCTCGTTACTATTGTTTCGGACTTGCTATTTGCCCTTAAAATTGTGTTCTTCACAGCAGCTGCATCAATGTCAGATATATCATCTCCCGCTTTGGAAACCTCAACACCCATTGCTTTAGCTTTTTTCAGCACCTCCGTACTGGTCATTTTCAATTCTGCTGCTAATTCTTTTATCTTCATACACACATCCTCCTTTATGCTATGATTCTACATCCACGATTTCTCTGAGGATTG
>JAQVOT010000064.1 GCA_028702415.1 Eubacteriales bacterium | reverse complement strand
ATAAGGAGTATAAAATGGATAACAGACCCAGCTGGGACGAATATTTTATGGAGATGGCGGTGCTGACCGCCAGGAGATCAACCTGCCTCAGAAGAAAGGTTGGAGCAGTCATTGTTCAGAATAAACATATTGTGGCAACCGGATACAACGGAGCTCCCCGAAATCTTAAGCACTGTGGTGAAAGGGAAGAGGGTTGTCTGAGGGAGGCGCTGGGGGTGCCATCCGGCGAGAAGCATGAGCTCTGCCGTGCGCTGCATGCCGAACAGAATGCTATCATTCAGGCGGCAACACTGGGACAGAGCATAGAGGGCGCCACCATCTATGTTACTAATCAGCCCTGCGTTATCTGTGCCAAAATGCTTATAAACGCAGGCATAAGCAGGATAGTAGTAAAAGAAGGATATCCTGATGAACTGGCCGTTGAAATTCTTGAAGAAGCCGGAATCAAGATTGTGGTAATGGGAAATTAGAGAACAACCTGTTAGGAGAAATATTTATTAATGACAGCAACAAGTTTTGATCTGTGGGCGCCTTTAATAGTGGCGGCAATAGTGGCGACAGCTTTTACGCCACTGTCAATATGGCTTGCACCGAAGCTGGGAGCCATGGACATTCCCCTGGATAAGAGAAGGGTCCACAACAAGCCGATGCCGAGATTCGGCGGAATGGCAATATATTTGGGAATGATGGCAAGCCTGGCTCTTTTTGCGATGAACGACAGAGGCATAATTCCTGCCATGGTTGGATGCACACTGATTTTTATTCTGGGTGCAATTGACGATGTGAAGGGTATGAAACCTCTCGTGAAGTTTTCCGGACAGACGGTTTGCGCGATTGTTGTTTATTCAATGGGGCTGAGGATCCAGTTTATCACCAACTATTTCGGAGAAGGGAACATGGCCTTCGGCCAGGTAGCATGCTTCACGGTTACGGTTATCTGGTTGGTGGCAATCACCAACGCCATCAATCTGATGGACGGTCTTGATGGACTGGCTGCCGGAATCAGTGGCATTTCCGCACTTTGCATCGGATACGTTTCCTACATAAACGGGCAGTATATTCCAACTATCGGAATGATGGCAGTGGCAGGTGCGTGCATAGGATTTTTGCCATTTAACTTCCACCCTGCGAAGACCTTCATGGGTGACAGCGGGGCGCAGATGTTGGGATTTATCATAGCGGCTCTGTCTGTTCTGGGTACGGTTAAGAGTGCAACCCTGGTGATTGTGGTCATTCCGGCTCTGGTTCTGGGTCTGCCGATTTTTGACACCCTTATGGCGATCATCAGAAGAACTATCCGACGTCAGTCAATTGGAACAGCCGACAAGGAGCATCTGCATCATCGCATCATGAAAGCGGGATTCGGACAGCGGCGGTCTGTATTGCTTATGTACAGCGTAAGCGGCATAATGGGAATTGTGGCGGTGCTCTACAGCCGTGATCTTCTTGTGGAATGCATCGGATTGGCCATGGTAGCCATACTGATTATCGGAGTAATTCTTACCGACACGGGAAGCAACAAGGTCAGCATTAAAGGAAAGCGAATTACGAGAGAAGAACCGGACGAGTCCGTTAATAAGAAGGAATAATCTGCATTATGCAAAAGCAGGAAACCCTGGATAATAATTCATATAATAATAAAGAGATGCTAAAACAGGTCGGCGTAGTTGCCGGCCCTATTGCTATCCAGAGCCTTATTGGATCCAGCCTCAACCTGGTGGACAACCTGATGGTTGGAGGGTTGGGAGAGCTGGCTCTGAATGCGGTAGGCGTTTCTGTACAGATATATTTCATTTTCTGGATGATCATCTTCGGATTCAGTTCAGGAAGTGCCACATTCATGTCACAGTTCTTTGGAGCCGGAGACCAAGGGAACATCCGAAAGACGGCCGGGTTTGCATTTTCTGTTGCCTTCAGCGTGGGAGTAGTATTCTTCCTGGCGGCAACGTTTTTTCCGGAATACATTCTTAGAGTATTTACCAGATATCCTGAAGTCATTGAAGCAGGGGTGCCATATGTTAGAACGGGAGCACCATGTTTTCTGCTTGTGGCCATGACGCAACCGATGTCTATGATGCTTAGAACCACCCAGCAGACCGACAAGCCTCTATATGCCAGCGTGATTGCACTTTGCACAAACACATTTCTTAATTACTGCCTTATTTACGGCAACTTCGGAATGCCGGAGATGGGCATCAAAGGGGCGGCTCTGGCCACGGTGTTTGCACGGATACTTGAGGCATCTATTATGGGCTTTTTCATATTTGTGAAGGACAATCCGGTGAAGGGTCCAATAAAGGAATACTTCAGTTACAACCGGAAGCTGGCAGGACGTATAATGAATAATTCCCTGCCAACAACAATCAATGAAACAATGTGGGGTCTGGGGACATCTCTGTATGTGGCTGCTTTTGCGAGAATAGGAATAACCGCAGGAGCGGCTATTCAGGCCAGTAACACCATCAATAATTTGTTCTGTATGTGTGCCTTCAGCATTGGAGATGCGGTGTTGATTCTGGTAGGTCAGAAGCTGGGCGAAGGAAAGCTGGACTATGCCTACAAGATGACCCGTAATCTGATCAGGCTGGGCCTGATAGTGGGAATTGTGATGGGTGGACTTGTTGTGCTTTTTGGGAAGCCGATTCTCAGCCTCTTTGATTTTACGCCGGAAGGAGCCGAGGCGGCCTGGCTGATCCTAATCGTCTATGGTTCCACCATGTGGATCGATGTATATAACGGACTAATTATTACCGGGGTGTTGCGCTGCGGCGGCGACACCAAATTCGCAATGTTCGCAGAAGTTGGAACCGTATGGCTCATTGGAGTGCCGGTTGCATTTATAACTTCACTGAAGCTGGGCTGGCCGATTTATCTGGCGGTGCTGGCTGTGAGAAGCGAGACTGCAGTGAAAGCAATAGTGGTGACCTTCAGATACAAAAGCAGGAAGTGGCTGAAGAACGTAATCGGTGGGCTGTAAGGCAGGTTCACAGGCCATAACAAAGCTGTATAAAGCCACAGCAAATATATTAATTTTTTTGTTTTTTTTCAAATACTTTAGTTCGTAAAAATGGCTAAAAAACAAGACATTACTGGATTTTATAACTTTTTGAGCTGAAAAATGTTATTGAAATCATAGCAAAAAAGTGTATAATTGTTGTAAGTTTGAAATGTATCTGAAAGCGGTTTCACTATGATAAAGTCTGGAGGTTATAGATAACTATAAAGTGACCAACCTTACTAAGTTTAGAAATGAGATAATACTGTATGCTTGCCTTATGGCCGCAATAACTGAGATAATTTCTTTATTTGTTATTGGACCAAGTATGGCATTCGCTGCAGGGCTTCTTGTAGGAACTGCCATTTCAATCATAGGATTCATGATCCTCGTTCGTTCAGGAAGGCATCTTCTGGAGAGTGAAAAGGGAGCTCCGGTAGTGCTGGGATACGTAAACAGAATGTTATTGTATGCGGTATCTTTTTTTGTTTGCATTAATTTCAGTGTGAGATGCGGTGCGGGATGTGGCTTCGGTTTCATCTCCGTTCACCTCGGAATAATATTCCTCTATAGCGTCGTGTATAATTTCTTTAAGAAGAAAAAGAATCCACTTAACGACTGGACTGAACCGAAACAGTGGAATGATCTTTCAATCTACGATGATGAAGATGATGATTGGCCGAAGAGGGATATGAAACCGGAAACCGACGCAAAAACTGACCAGGGGATCAAAAACCAGGCCAGTGATAACACAAATAAAGACAGCTAAAGGAGGTGACTTCATGGAATTAGGACCACGAGTCATATTCTCAATAGGCCCGGTAGACGTAACTGAAACAGTCTGCTTTGCGTGGTTAGTCAGCATTGTAATTTTAATATTCGCATACTTTGCCACACGCAGGATGACCCAGGTTCCGAAAGGAGCCCAGACAGTCGGCGAAATACTGGTGGGCTTCGTGTACAACATGGTAAAGGATGTAATGGGTGATGTCAGCGAGAAGTACGCGCCCTACATAGGAACACTGATCGTGTTCCTTGGATTCGGCAGCATGTTGGGACTTCTGGAGCTGAGGCCTATTACCTCGGATCTGAACTGTACCGCACCCTTGGCGCTGGTAACATTTGTTCTTATCCATTACAACGCAGTGAAGGCACAGACAGCGAGAGGCTACATCAAGGAACTGGCCTCACCGTACGCCTTCATGCTTCCGCTTAATATAATAAGTGAAACAATATTCCCGGTAACGTTGGCTTGCCGAATCTTCGGTAATATTCTGGCAGGAGTTATCATCATGTCACTGGTATACGGTGCCCTGGAAACACTGTCTGAAATGCTGGTACCGATACCGTTACTGCAGATCGCAATACCATTGCCGCTGAATTTCTGGTTCGATATGTTCGAGCCTGTACTGCAGGCATATATCTTCTGCATGCTGACCATGGTATTCATAGATAACGGAACACATCCGGTAGAGAGTGACTAAATACGAAAAATCAATAAAGAACACACATAAATCTAAGGAGGAAATAGTAAGATGACAGGATTATCAGGAACAGACTTAATTGCTGCTATGTCAGCGCTGGGTGCAGGAATTGCAATGCTTGCAATGATAGGTGTAGGAATCGGCATAGGGTTTAACGCAGGTAAAACAGTAGAAAGTACAGCTCGCCAGCCGGAAGCTCAGGGAACACTTCTGAAGCTGATGCTGATAGGAGTAGCGCTTACAGAAACTGCAGGTATCTTCGCACTTGTTGTTGCAATCATGCTGCTGTTTGCTAACCCACTTATCTAAGGAATACATTTTATTGTTATTGGTTGAAGACAGAAAGGAGGACTGAGTGTGGAATTACATACAGGGCTAATCGAGATCAACTGGACATCGTTGATGATTCTCATTAACGTTTTTATTCTATACATCATACTTAAAAAGTTCTTCTGGGAAAAAATCAAGAAATTCATGGACGACAGAGCCAATGCAGTCAAAGACAGTATTGACGTGGCGGAGGCTATGAATAAGCGTGCAGATGCCAAGATGGCCGACTACACAAAGCGTATCGCAAACGTTGAGGAAGAAGGTCGTGAAATCATCAAGGACGCCAAGGGGACTGCCGACGCACAGGCACAGCACATTATAGAAGAAGCCAGGATGGAAGCGTCCAATATAATAAGCAATGCCCGAACAGCAGCTCAGATGGAACATGAAAAGGCCATGGAACAGATGCGCCAGGAGATTGCCCAGATAAGCATGCTGGTTGCAGAGCAGATTGTGGAACGTGAGGTTTCCGAAATCGGTCAGGAAAGCATTATTGAAGATGCCATTCAGAAAGCGAGGAACGCATCATGGCAGAGCTAAGCGTAGATATGGTCTACGGCAGCGCTCTTCTTGAAGCGGCCCGGGAGACCGAAAAAGAAAAGGAAATACTGGCGGACGCCAAGAGTGTACTGACAGCCATGGACGATAATCCGGATTTCAAAAAATTTGTGGACTATCCGGGTATATCTGCATCCGAGAAAAAGGAAATTCTTGAGAATATTTTTGCAGGAAAAATCAGTAAGGAGTTTATGAACTTTCTTTTTGTGTTGGTGGACAAACGCCGGGCAGGAAGACTGGTACAGATAATAAAGGTATATGAACACCTTATTGAAAAGCAGGAGGGCGTATCCTACGGTACTGTTTATTCTGTTGTGCCGATTACGCAGGAGAAGCTGGAAGAGATTGAGGAACAGACAGAAAAACTCCTTCAAACCAGAGTCCATCTGGACAACCAGCTTCAGCCGAATCTTATGGCAGGCTTCAGAATTCTCATAGATGGTAAAGTCATTGATGCCTCATACAAGAAGAAATTTGAGGAAATGGCCGCCAGATTGAAAATAAAAAGAGGGATGTAATTATGAATTTAAGACCAGAGGAAATAAGTTCAGTCATAAAAGAACAAATTAAGAATTACAAAAGCAAGCTGGACGTCTCAGATTTCGGCACAGTAATTCAGGTTGGTGACGGTATCGCCAGAGTATATGGTCTTGAGAGCTGCATGTCAGGTGAGCTTCTGCTGTTTGGAGAAGACACCTACGGTATGGCACAGAACCTTGAAGAGGATAACGTTGGTGCCGTAATTCTAGGCTCTGACATAGAGATCAAGGAGGGTGATATTGTTAAACCCACAGGGGCAGTAGTAGAGGTTCCTGTTGGCGAAGCAATGGTAGGAAGAGTTGTAAACGCTCTGGGACAGCCGCTGGACGGCAAAGGCCCCATCGCCACTTCGGAAAAAAGACCAATAGAATCACCGGCTCCGGGAGTACTTGCCAGAAGATCTGTGTTTGAACCGCTGCAGACGGGAATCAAGGCAATTGACTCCATGATTCCTATTGGCAGAGGGCAGAGAGAATTAATCATCGGCGACAGACAGACAGGGAAGACTGCCATCGCCATTGATACCATCATAAATCAGAAGGGGCTGGATGTGTTATGCATCTACGTTGCCATCGGTCAGAAGGCATCAACAGTAGCACAGCTTACTCAGACTCTTGAGAACAAGGGCGCCATGGAATATACGACAATAGTAAGTGCCACGGCATCTGATGCTGCACCCTTGCAGTACATCGCTCCATACGCAGGCTGCGCAATGGGCGAATACTTCAGAGACAAGGGCAAGCACGTTCTTATCATTTAC
>JAQVOT010000063.1:2429-6693 GCA_028702415.1 Eubacteriales bacterium | reverse complement strand
ATCTCAGATGTCCGAAGGGATGGATGAGAAGGTCAGCGATGCCATAGACACGATGAATGGAGATTCTTCATCGGAGGGCGCCGAAACTGTGAAGCTGAAATTCTATATCGATCAGAGCAGAAATGTTATGGTCAGCTCAACACTGGCACAGATGATTAACGGAATTTCCGCAGGTTCGGGTATGCAGGTGGATACTCACTACGTGAACAAAATCCCTGACGAGCTGAACAATTTTTTCTTTGCCATGGTATTCATGATGATGGTAATGTTCTCATCCATGATACCGGGAATACTTACCGGCTTCACAATAAAACCCCAGGGCAGCAGGATTGCACGTGCAAAGACAATTGCGCTTCAGATTATTTTGGCCGTTGCAATCGCAGCATGTCTTGGTTTTGCGATTCCTAGAATCGTTGCATGGATGGGCGGCTACGATCTGCCAATCGGCCAGCTGACATTGTTTGTAGGAATCTGCAGCTTTGGAATTCTGATGATAGCCATCGGCGCCATGGATTTGTTAGGCAAACCGGGCGTTGCCGCACCGCTGATAATCATGTTCTGTGGTACCGCTGTGGCAAATCTGCCATATGAATATTTGCCTGAATTCTGGCAGAAATTCGTATATCCGTGGGAGCCCCTTAGATTCATAGCGGAGGGCGTTCGCGAGATTATTTACAGAGGAGGGGATGGATGGAACCAGTTCTCGAGCAACATGATGTGGGTTGTTGTAATCGGCCTGGCCTTTATGCTAATATCCCTTTTGAAGAGGCGTAACGGAGGCCTGGAGGAGGAATAGATGCAATATTCGGATAAACGTGTGAGAACAAAGCAGAAAATCATGGAGGTTTTTTCAGAGCTCTACATGAGCAAAGACACTGCCAAGATTTCTGTTAAAATGATTTGCGAAAAAGCAGATATTAACAGGTCAACTTTTTATACATATTTCACTGATGTATTCCAGCTTCAGGAAGCTCTGGAAGAAGAACTGGTGCAGGAAATGGCAGGAAAGATTTTTGGAGAACCTGAAGTTCTTAAAGATGCCAACATCGATTGGATTGTAGGACGGGTTGTTGAGTTTATGCGAGAAAAAAAGGGACTTCCTGTTATGGTGCTTAGTAAAAGCAATCCGATTTTTGTAGGACGAATTGTTAATACTATACTTAGCCGACTGCAGGGTGTGGGAGTTATATTGTCCGAGGAAAAGCGGCGTGAAATCACCCTGGCGGCACGCTATCACTTTGCTGGCGTAGCTGCTCTGTTTACTTCAGTCCAGAGCGGTGACATTATGGCCGATGTGGAATTCGCTGTGAAGTACCTGAGCCGCTTCGCCAATGAAGGACCACTGACGGTGGTGCGGAAGAATCTATGAGGGCTGTAGTGTCAGGCAAAACCTTGTTGTTTAAACAATGATGTGAGACCAGAAAGTAAAAAACAAAAAAGACTAAATGGTATCATTTTAAGAAATGCACAATGAACGCAAAAGATTGTGTAATTTCAAAATGTAAACATCTTTAATGTTGTCTGTTTGTTCTGCCTGATATCTGCTGTTTACATTACACCATAATTGTTTGGGATTTATGAAGTACGGATTGAATTCAGACTTTTCTGAAAATAGGTTGTATCCGTACACACTGTTATGTTAAGCTATGTATAAGCAGTTTTATTCTATTATTTATAACAGGAGGACTACTTATTATGAAAAAGAACAAGTTACTATTATTCTTAACCGCATTTGTCATGGCATTCTCAATGATTGCATTTACAGGCTGCGGGGATGAGGAAGAACCACCGGCTCCGGAAGAGGAAGCGGTTCTCACATGGGATGATGCCGATGTTCCTGAAGATGTCCAGGCAATACGGGACGAGGTTCTCGGATATGCTGAGAAATATGCCGAGGAGCTCGGAACTGATTTCGGTGATCAGTATGTAGCGCTGATTGAGTCAGGAGAAGCCAGGGACTTTGCCGGGTATGATGAAATGTGGAATCAGTTGGATGCCATTACCAAGAACATCGGAGCTACATATGTTTACACTATGTCTCCAATGAATGATGACGGCGAGCCTGTTCTTGATTCTGACGGAACAGGAAGCTTCTGTATTACCGTTGACGGCGCTGAGGATCCTGATGAGTGGGCTACCGATTACGGCTGGGAAATCCAGTTCACAGAAGCGTGGGAAGGAGCTCCTGCAGCAGCCAGATCTGCCTGGGCTGACAGCGAGGACCTGCTTTGCTGGTCAGCATTCGCTCCAATCCTTGACAGTGAAGGTAAAGTTGTATGCATCCTGGGTATTGACTACCCTGCAAACGTAATCTTTGACCATCCTGAGTGGAACAGAGATGCCGATGAGTGGAACGGCATAGAAGAATAAAGAAAGGATAAGTAATATAGTTGGCGGGAGCTGATACTTGGCTTCCTCCATTATAAAAAGGGGGCTGTCGCATTAAGAAATTAGTGCGACAGCCCATATTTTTTTGTGTTAGAAAATATTGATCCCTATACTTCTTTATTTCAGATAGTCATAAGCGAAGTTTTCCATGAGCTTGCGCTGCTCTCCCAGGGGATCGTTATAGATGATAAGTCCGATATTCATGGTTGGCCTCATAAAAAAATGTGATTATTTCATAGATTATGTCACCATTATACACTGGAATGCAGTAAAAAGTAAAAATCAGAAAAGAAGTGTCTACTATTGTGAACTGATATAGGATATAATGAGTAAACTATGGTACGAAACGAAGAGCACGCATTTGTCAAGATAGGCAAGGACATTAAGGCCGGTAGAATCCCCGGCCTTGTTTTGCTATGGGGAGTAGAGGAATACCTTGTAAATTTCTATGCAGAAGAGCTTATTGACAGGTATGTGAACAAGGCCAGCGAGGCTCTGGATCTTGTGGTGCTGGACCGTGACAAGGTAACTGAAAACGGTATTATCGAAAATCTTGAAACCGTGCCACTAATGTCCGAAAGAAAGGTGGTTTATCTGCCGGACTTTATTGATGACAAAGGAAAGTTGCCCAAGTCATTTCAGGACAGTCAGTCTGTTGACCAGCTGGTATCATACATCGATGATACTGTTGCAAAAGCAGGCGAAAACCCAGGCCTGCTTATGATTATTACTGTCGCAAAACAAGAAGATGAAAGAAATGAGCAGGCAGTACGAAGAACCAAAGTTTTTAAAGCGGCCTGTGGAGCAGGAAAGGTCTATGATTTTCGTGCTTTGGATTCAAGGCAGCTACAGGGATTTATCGAGAAAAGATTTCTTGCATCAGGCAAGCAGTTTAAACCGGGAATTATTACTCTGATTGCCAGAGATTCCGGGTACGGAAACAAAAATATCGATTACGGACTGTTTAATCTTGATAATGATCTTAAGAAGATAATAGCCCATTGCGGGACTGCGGATGAAATCAGCCCTGCAGATGTGGCTTCAGTTCTGACAATAAACCCAGAAAATAATGTGTTCGCAATGATTGATGCCATTGGAAGAAACAAAAAAGACGAAGCATTCCGGCTTTTGCACAATCTTCTAGAGGATGGAAGCAGTGAATTTCAGCTTCTGGCTCTTATTACAAAACAACTGGAACTGATGCTCACAACCTGTGAGATGAAGGATCGGGGTATGAATCTGAAATCCATTCAGGGGCTTCTTAAGAAATCCGATGGAATTCATGAATTCAGAACTCAGAAGGCGCTGGAAGCAGGGAGCAGGTTCAGAACAAATGACCTGAAAAGAATTCTTTCTGCTGCCTACGAAGTCGAGCCTAATGTTAAAACCGGACTTATGCCGGGCCCGCTGGCTCTGGAATATTTCATCGCGGGAATATAGAGATGGATAATATATGAAAAATGGAAACACACAACTGAAAGCTGACATGATGCTGGTTTTGGTTACTCTGTGCTGGGGCGTATCATATTATATGATGGACCTTTGCCTTGAGGAGATAGATCCGCTGACTTTGAATGCCTACAGATTCCTTGGAGCCTTTGCAGTGGCGGCCTTGATAGCTTTCAAGAAAATAAAAAATGTGAATAAGACAACACTAAAGTACGCATTTTTCATTTCTATTTCTCTTGTTTTTGTATACCTGGGAGCCACATACGGAGTTAAATACACTTCACAGTCTAACGCAGGCTTTTTCTGTGCCACATCAACTGTTTTTACACCAATAATGGCATTTTTCATAAAGAAAGTAATACCTGACAAGAAACTCGCAGTGGCTATTTTACTTTGTACAATAGGTGTAGCGCTGATGAGTCTTAAT
>JAQVOT010000063.1:0-2419 GCA_028702415.1 Eubacteriales bacterium | reverse complement strand
TTAATGGAGAATTCCAGGTTGCCACCGGAGATCTTCTGTGTATAATGTGCGGCTTCGCATACAGCATTGATCTTTTGATCACTGAAACAGCGGTTGGACATGAAGAGGTAGACGCATTTCAGATAGGGGTTTATCAGCTTGGATTCACAGGGGTATGGATGCTCATCCTGGCATGCTTTTTCGAAACTCCTGGTTTGCCCCAAAGTCCATCCTGCTGGGTATCCGTTTTTTTCCTTTCCATATTCTGTACAGGAGTGGCCTTTGTAGTTCAGGCAATAGCTCAGCAGTACACTTCAGCGACTCATGTTGGTATTATTTTCGCCCTGGAACCAGTTTTCGCCGGAATAGTAGCATTTCTGTTCGCAGGAGAGAGACTCCTGCCAAGGGCTTATTTCGGAGCATTTCTGATGCTGTTTTCTATTATCCTTATGGAAGTTAACATCAAGTCAATTTTTAGAAAAAAAGTTGACAAAAGTATTGGAGATAGTAAATAATGTGTATGTGAGAAGTCAGAGTTGAAAGACTTGAGATTGCCACCTCATTGAGAGGTGGCAATTTTTTAAGGAGGAGAAAATGATTCAGATGATGTGGCCGATTCTGCTGGCTGTTGGAGCTGATATTTTTTATCAGATAAGTGCCAAGTCAATGCCGGGAACACTAAATCCCTATGCAGGTCTCGTAATCACATATGGGGTTGGAGCAGTTGTATGCCTCATTCTGTATGAAGTCAGCACCAGAGGAGGGAATCTGGTCCAGGAGTGGCACAATGTTAACTGGACAGTGTTCGTTCTGGGAATTGCAATAGTAGGGCTGGAACTGGGAAGCATATTTATGTACAGGGTAGGCTGGAATGTTAACACCGGATATATTGTAAAATCAATTATTCTGGCAACCGCCCTTGTCTTCGTCGGATATCTTTTGTTCAAGGAATCCATAACCTGGACCAAAGTGACCGGTATAGCAGTTTGTATGGTGGGATTATATCTGATAAATAGATGACCTCGTCATTAATAATGTATACATCAGACTAACACGTAGACTTTTTGTACAGACATTGATACAATGATAGCCGTCGTAGAAGGCATTTTTGTATACAAAAAAACACATAAATCTAGGCTGTGGATATTGTATACAAGAAGTAATAATGATAAAATGCTTCTATGATTTTGATTACAAATTTTAGTTGTTGGAGGATATCGACATGAGTGAAAAAGCTTGTAAATGCGGTTGCGAAAGCGCCAGAGCTCCACAGTTTGCTGAACTGGCACCTACGCTTGAAGAATATGCAAGCGTGCCAGGCAGTCTGATTACCATACTGCAGAAAGCTCAGGAAATATATGGCTACCTTTCAGTAGATGCCATAAATTATATTTCCGAATGCACAGGCATCAAACCCGCAAAAATTTACGGCGTAGCAACTTTCTACGCACAGTTCAGACTACAGCCTATAGGCAAAAATCTGATCATGCTCTGCAAAGGCACAGCATGCCATGTAAATGGCGCAGATATGATTGAAGAGGCAATATGCGAACATCTGGGCATTCAGGATGGAGAAACCACAGAGGATGGTATCTTCACACTGAACAATGTAGCATGTCTTGGATGCTGCAGTCTGGCACCTGTAATGATGGTGAAGAGTGTAGATGGGGATGAAACATATGGAAATCTCACCAAGGATAAGGTAAGAGAAGTCCTTGATGAAATAAAAGCGAGGGCATAAGGAGGGAACAGCATGAGAGTTGTAGTAGGACAGGGCAGCTGTGGTGTTGCCACCGGTGCCAGAAAGACAGCTGCTGAATTTGAAAAGCAGATAGCAGCTAAAGGCCTTGATATTTCTGTACAGGTTACAGGATGCGTGGGAACATGCTATCTGGAACCAATCGTTGACGTTTATGACGATGGTGAGAATCTCACAAGATATGTTAAGGTACAGCCTGAAAAGGTTGAACAGATTGTAGAAGAACATCTGGTGGGTGGCAAGCCTGCAGTAGACCAGTCAATTTCTGAGGAAGATAAACAGTTTGTTGAGAAGCAGCAGAGAGTAGTACTTAGAAACTGCGGTGTGATCAATCCTGAAGACATTGAAGATTATCTGGATGTAGATGGCTATAAGGCAATCGAAAAAGTGTTAAAAGAAATGAAACCTGAGGAGGTTATTCAGGAAATTAAGATTTCAGGGCTGAGAGGAAGAGGCGGTGCCGGCTTCCCGACATGGTTCAAGTGGAATGCGGCAAAGGAAAACAGAGGTGATCAGAAATATCTGGTATGCAATGCTGATGAAGGCGACCCTGGGGCATTCATGGACAGATCTGTTCTGGAAGGAGACCCTCATTCATTGCTTGAAGGAATGATTATCGGCGGATATGCGATGGGTGCCACAGAAGGCATCATATACTGTCGTGCCGAATATCCTCTGGCA
>JAQVOT010000062.1 GCA_028702415.1 Eubacteriales bacterium | reverse complement strand
CTCTTCCGATCTATAGGATATCTTATTGGATTTGTTCCAATTTTCGTGTGGTTTGCAGGAACAATAATCGCAGATTTCGGAATATTGTTCGGAGCTACTGAAGCAGGGCTCTGGGACATAGCAACTGCTGCGAACATCAAAGCATCGCTTGGAATTGGGCTCATGGTAGGTACCGGAATAGGTATCATCTGCAAAAAAATCATTCCAAAAGCAAAAAGTATTTTTGGCAGTATGTTTATCAAAGCATATGAGGGTGATTCAATCATTTCGATGAGATGGGCACCGATTCTACTGGTTTTTCTCGCTTTTATATTTACATTTGTACTGAATATGGGAGTTATACCTTCGATAATTACAATTATCGGTGTGTGGGTAACCACGCTTATGGCCAGTGAATGCGTTGGTATGTCCGGTATAAATCCCATGGAAATCTTCGGTATTATTGTTCTTATTGCTGCCAAAGCATGCACTTCAATCGATGGAACAGAAGCCTTCTTTGTAGCGGCAATTGTTGCCGTTGCCTGTGGCCTTTGTGGTGATGTAATGAACGACTTCAAGGTGGGGCAGCTTCTAAAGACTGATGCTAAGGCCCAGTGGATTGCAGAATCTATTGGCGGTATTATCGGAGCATTTGTTTCTGTTGGAGTTCTGATGATAATAATCACTGCATATGGCGGGGATTGCTTCGGTGGAGAAATGTTTCCGGCTGCACAGGCAGGGGCTGTTTCGGCAATGGTAGGAGGAATTTCCAATGTACCGGCATTCTTTATTGGAATGGGTTTGGCAATACTTCTGTATTTCCTGAACTTCCCTGTAATGACTCTGGGGCTTGGTGTTTATCTGCCATTCTACATGTCAGCAACCGCCTTCGTAGGCGGGCTCATCCGTTTCTTTGTGGATAAGTTCTATCCGGGGTTTGAGGAAAAGAATAAGGGCACAATTATCGCCTCCGGACTACTTGGAGGAGAAGGAATTACAGGTGTAATAATTGCACTTATAATTGCTGTTCAGGTTATAGTATAAATTTCTGAATAGGAGGAACAAAAAATGTTTGGAAAGAAAGCGGGGAAAACACCTGATTTTAAGAAACTGGAAGATTTATATTATGCAGCAGAGGATGCAAGAAAAAATGCATACGCACCTTATTCTGATTTCAGAGTAGGGGCAGCACTTCTTGTTAGGCCAAACGAAGATTCTGTACTTCCAATAAATAAAATGTATACAGGTGTCAATATTGAAAATGCTTCATATAGTGCAACACTATGTGCAGAAAGGGTTGCTTTTGCAAAAGCCATATCTGATGGAATTCTGAATTATGATATTGGAGAGAATCCTTTCGTGGCCATTGCTGTTTCCGCAGGGGATGAAGAGGCTCTTCCATGTGGAACCTGCAGACAGTTCATGAGCGAATTCGCACCGGAAATAATCGTGGTAACAAAAGCTGACAATGAAATCAGAATCAGAAATCTGAAGCAGCTTCTTCCTGAAAGCTTTAAGCTTGAAAAGGAAGATGAAATCGAAGAAAAAGCTCCGGAATACAAGCCTTTCTTTGAAAGCGAGATAGATAAATGAACAGAATAGCTCTAATTGACGGAAACAGTCTAATTAACAGGGCTTATTATGCCATTCGGAATCCCATGATCACGAAGGATGGAACATACACCCACGGGATTTTTGGTTTCATCAGTATGTTGGACAAAATATTTAAGGATTACGAGCCTGAATACATGGCCATCGCCTTTGATATGAAGTCACCAACATTCAGACATGAACAATATGGAGACTATAAAGCAGGCAGGAAAGAGATGCCCCGGGAATTGGCTATGCAGATTCCTATTTTTAAGGATATCCTTGATGCAATGCGAATAACTCGAATTGAGCTTGAGGGATTTGAAGCAGATGATATTATCGGGACCATGGCCAGAAAAGCAGAAGAAGAAGGTTTAAAGCCTATTATTTTCACGGGGGATAAAGACCAGCTTCAGCTTGCAACTGATCTGACAAAGATAGTGTATACCAAACGTGGAGTTTCCGATTTTGAAATATTCGACCACGATTCATTTTTGAGAGAATATGGATTCACACCGCTGCAGTTTATTGATTTTAAAGGGCTGGCAGGTGACTCTTCTGACAACATTCCGGGGATTCCCGGAGTAGGGGCAAAAACCGCAACAAAGTTAATTCAGGAATATGGCAGCGTTGAAGGAATTATTGAAAATGTGGACAGAATAACACCGGCTGGGCTTCATAATAAAGTAAAAGATAATGCTCAGCAGGCAATGATGAGTAAGCGTCTTGCCACAATTAATACACAGGTTCCCCTTGATGTGGAAATATCACAGTGTATTATCGAAGAACCCGATTATGATAAACTCATAGAAATTTACAAGGAGCTTGAATTTAATAAATTTCTTTCGAAACTGAAGGTTAATACACAGGACATGGAGAAGGAAAGTATTGCTGAAACAGATACTTCTGCAAGTGCTACGGTTAAGGCTGAAAACTTTAGAAGGTCTGTAATTGATACTGAAGACAAGCTTGCAGAAGTAAATTTGACAGGTGAAACAGTTATAAAGGTTTTCGGAAATAATAACCATGTGGATATTCCTGAAATTGAAGGGATTGCCATGATTAACGGTAGCGATTATTATTACTTCAATTATCCGAAGCTTGCCGGATTCAAAAAATGGTTTGAGAAACAGGAAAAAGCGGTATTTATCGGTCATTATCTAAAAGAGAGTTACTATATGCTCATGTGCCATACAGACAGGGCTTCATACGTGAGCAGCTTTGATACCGCCATTGCCCAGTATGTTCTGGATTCTGCAAGAAGTAACTACAGTATCTCGGCATTGAGCAATGAATATCTCCATGAATCCATTGAAGAAGAAAAAGACTTCATCGCATCTAATGGCCAGGTTGATATGTTTTCCGACAGCATTCAGGCCTATTCTGATTACGGTTTAAGGTGTTGCGTAACAATCATTAATCTCAAGATGCTTCAGGAGGCGGAAATCAAGCTACATGAGCTTGAAAGGGTCTTTTGTGAAGTAGAACTTCCCCTGATAGAAGTAATGGCTGCAATGGAAAAAGAGGGATTCAGAGCAGACAAGGATTATCTAAATGAGTTCGGCGACACACTTAATGATGAGGTGAGCAAGCTGGCTGATTCCATACATGAAATGGCGGGTGAGGATTTCAATATCAATTCGCCTTCTCAGCTGGGTGCTATTATTTTTGATAAGCTGGAACTTCAGCATGGCAAAAAAACAAAGAAGGGTTATTCAACCAACGCAGAAGTTCTGGAAAAGATAAAAGGGGAACACCCTATTGTCCCTGCTATTATCGAATATAGAACTTTGTCCAAATTGAAGAGCACCTATATTGACGGTCTTATTCCCTTGATCAACAGTGACGGTAAGATACACGCTCATTTCCAGCAGACTGTAACCGCCACCGGCAGAATCAGCTGCACGGAACCCAATCTTCAGAATATTCCTATCAGACAGGAACTTGGGCGGAAGCTTCGTAATGCTTTTGTCCCTGAAGAAAACTGTATCCTTATGGGGGCGGACTATTCACAGATTGCACTCAGGATTCTTGCACACATGTCACAGGACAAGGCTCTAATTGATGCATTCAATAATGGAGAAGATATTCACAGGGCGACAGCTTCAAATGTTTTGGGTATTCCAGAAGATCAAATCACAATCGAAGAAAGAAGCCGCGCGAAGGCAGTAAATTTCGGTGTAATATATGGCATGAGTTCCTTTGGCCTTTCGGGAGAGCTTGACATTTCAAGAAAAGAAGCAGAAAAATACATCAATGCATACTTTGAAAAACATGAAAAAGTCAGAGAATTCATGGATGCATCCGTTGCTTTCGCAAAGGAAAAGGGATATGTTACCACCATTATGGGCAGAAAACGCTATATTAAGGAGATAAATGCATCAAATTACATGGTGAGGCAGATAGGTGAAAGACTTGCCATGAATACACCAATACAGGGAAGTGCTGCTGACATCATAAAAATTGCAATGATAAAGGTCTATGACGCTATCCGGCAGGCTAAGCTTAAGTCGCGACTGATACTTCAGATTCATGATGAACTCATTATCAATACCCATCCCGAAGAGAAGGATATTGTAGAAAAACTGCTTGTGGATAATATGGAGTCCGCATACAGCATGCTTGTTGAGCTTAAAGTAGAGTGCAATGTAGGATCAAACTGGTACGAACTAAAGTAGGAGATAACATGTATATTATCGGAGTTACCGGAGGTATTGGTACCGGCAAATCCACTGCAACCGAATACATGAGGAGCAAGGGCTACGGGTATATCGATGCGGATCAGATTGGAAGAAATCTCACAGCGGAAGGACAGCCTTTACTTGAAATTATCGGGAAAGAGTTTGGCTGCGTCCAAAGGACCGGCAATTTGGGGAATAAGCTGGTGCTTGACCGTGTAGCTCTGGCGGACATTGTTTTCAATGATAAGAAGGCCAAAGACAGGTTTGACTCCATCGTTCATGCTGAAATTATAAAGATTATTGATGCGAAACTGGAGGAATACAAAGAGAAATACAGGCTTGGCTTGTTTGACAGCAATGTCATTCTTGATGCACCACTTCTTTTTGAATCGGGTATAAATGAGAAGTGTGATGTGATAATAGTAATAACCTGCGATATTAATAAACGCATCACAAGGGTTGGAAAAAGAGACGGATTGTCTTCTGATAAACTTCAGGACAGGATCAGAAATCAGCTTGATGATGAAATAAAAGTCAATCTGGCCGATTACGTTGTAAACAATTCCGGAACTGAAGAGGAATTGTATGAACAGCTTGATCACATTCTTGATACAATGAAAAAACCGCTAAAAAAACGAGTTGACAAACATGGGGTTTACCTCTAAAATCTATAAGTGCCTGTAAAAAAGACAGAAGATGTGCGGCCTTGGCGGAATAGGCAGACGCGCACGTTTGAGGGGCGTGTGGGAGACCGTGCCGGTTCAAGTCCGGCAGGCCGCACCAATTTATGGCAGTAGATTATTTTATTAATCTGCTGCTTTTTTCTTGTTCTTCATTTGTCCGTAAATTATGTATTTATCTGCTTTTGCAGTAAAAATATATGTTATATTTATAAGAGGCTTCGTGCTGTTGTATAAGATATTTAAGTTGATATATATATGGATAAAACGTATAATATTTATCGTACAAAAAATAAAGGGGAATAACGGAAGGGAATATACATGCTAGTAAAATATAGCGTTAAAAAACCATTTACAATATTTGTAGCGGTAATAATAGTAGGAGTATTTGGCCTGTTGGCAGTATACAAGATGACACCGGATCTGTTGCCGAGCATAAACACTCCATATGCCGTTGTTGCAACAACTTATCCCGGAGCAAGTGCTGAAGAAGTAGAATCTCAGCTTACAGAACCAATTGAACAGCAACTGGCCACATTGTCCAATGTAAAAAACGTTACATCAATGTCTGCTGATAATTACTCGGTAGTTTCCTTGGAATTTACCAGCAAAGCAAACATGGACGCTTTATCAGTGGACATCAGAGATAAAGTGGACCAGATCGAATCTCAATTCCCTGAATCCGCATCAACTCCACTTGTTATGAAAATAAATCTGGACATGATGCCTGTTTCTGTAGCTGCCGTTAACCTTAAAGACAAGACGCCCGCACAGGTGTCAACTTTTGTAAAAGAAAATCTTAAGAGTAAACTGGAAGCAACTGAGGGAGTAGCATCTGTAAACTACATAGGCATGATCGATGAAGGATACCAGATTGTTCTTTCACAGGAAGAAATAGATAAAATCAACGACAAGGTTGCCGCGGCTATAGCTGCAGAGTTTAACAAGGGCGAAGGACAGCTGAAGAGTGGTATTAGTGAGGCAAAGAGTGGTTCAAAAGCCATAGATGATGACAAAAATGAGATAAAAGACGCTGCACCTGCATTAAGTGAGTTAGAACAAAATATTGAAGATCTAAAACAACTTAAAAAATCTGGGCCAGGAATATGGGAGAATTATGAAAATGCTACCGATGAGGTTGTGAAAAAAGCTTTAGAAACTCAAATGCAAGATATGGGTTTTGAAGATGCTAAGGATTTTAAGAATAAGCTGGACAATGTAGATCTGCTTATTGATGCAGCCGAGCATGCAATTACAGATATCTCCTTCACATATTCAGATTTAAGTGCAACAGGAAGTACTCTTGATTCCGTTGTATCACAGCTCCAGGCTACTCTTTCTCAGATCGAATCCCAGAAGCAGGCTGCTATTGACAGTGCTGACATGACGGGAGTTATTACAATGGATAATGTCACAGCCATTCTAAATGCACAGAACTTCTCAATGCCCGCAGGTTATGTCAGTGACGGGGAAGCGGACATCCTTGTTAGCGTAGGTGACAAAATAAAGGATTTGGACGAAATAAAAAATCTGACCATGTTTGATTTGGATATTGAGGGTCTTGATCCGATAAAAGTAAAAGATATAGCAACAGTTTCATATGTGGCTGATGAATCGGAATCATACACCAGGGTTGATGGTGAGAACGGCATACTACTGATGTTTACAAAGCAGTCAACCTATGCGACAGCTACCGTTGCGGATAATATCGGAGATACTTTCACCAATCTTGAGAAAGAATATAAGGATCTTAAGTTTACAAGTTTTGTTGACCAGGGGG